>SKNC01000020.1 GCA_007120745.1 Bacillota bacterium | reverse complement strand
GAGATTAAAGACTTTAATTTTGAAGAGGAAGTACTGCAGCACGAGGGAGAACCTGTACTGGTGGACTTTTTTGCTCCCTGGTGTGGACCCTGTAGAATGCTGGCCCCGGTATTGGATGAAGTAGCTGAGGAAATGCAGGGAAAAGCAAAAATTGTGAAAGTCAATGTGGACGAAAGCAGCTTGACGGCAACCAATTACAAGGTATTGAGTGTGCCTACCCTGGTTATTTTCAAAGAGGGAGAAGTCAAGGAAACCATCGTAGGATTTAAAGAAAAGGATGAACTGAAAAATAAGCTGGAACAATATGCATAAGTCGGAAATAATTTAAATTACACCAAACGAAAAAAATCTTCATAAGAGAAATGACCCTCCGGGGTAAAGTTGATGTATAGAAAGCAGTTATTCTCAAAAGATAGTAATAACAACTTTACCGCGGGGGGTTTTTTATGCGCACTATTTGGAAAGGGGCTATCAGTTTCGGGCTGGTCAGCATACCTGTGAAGCTTTTTCCCGCTACTGAGCGGAAAGAAGTGAAATTCAGCTATCTGCACAGCAAATGTAAAAGCCCCATAAGATATAAACGATTTTGTTCCAGCTGTGAGCAGGAGGTGGATTGGAACGAAATTATTCGGGGATATGAATTTGAATCGGGAAAATACGTGGTTTTTGAAGAAGATGAACTGGAGAGGTTTCCCCAGGGAAGGTCAAAAACCGTAGATATTGTAGATTTTGTCAGTATGGAGGAGATTGACCCGGTTTTTTATGACAAGACCTATTACCTGGCTCCCGGAGAAACCGGGGAGAAACCATATATTCTTCTGAGGCAAACCATGGAGGAAACCGGGAAAATAGCCATCGCCCGGGTAGTCATCCGGACCCGGGAAACCCTGGCTGCCATCCGTGTCCACAACGGAGTTCTGACCATGGAAACCATGTTCTTCCCCGACGAAGTAAGGAGCACTGACCTGGTTCCCCTGGAGGGCAGGGGGATCACCATTCATGAAAATGAATTAAAAATGGCAAGGCAGCTGGTGGAAAACCTGGCGTCTTCCTTCGACCCGGAGAAATACCGGGACGAATACCGGGAAAAAGTGCTGGAAATGATTCAGGCAAAAGTAGCGGGAGAGAAGATTGAAGTACCCCAGGCTCCGGAAAAAGCCAAAATTGTAGACCTTATGGAAGCTCTCAGGGCCAGTGTGCAGATGACGGAGAAAGAAGGAGAGACAGCGAAAACCAGGGGGGAAAAAAAGAAAACGCCCACCAGGGGGAGGAAGAAAAAAGAGAAAGCAGGGACCGGTTAGTCTATGGTATTAGATCTGATGGAGAGAAAAATACATCCCATGGAGCCCAGGTCCAGTAAAGATATTCCTTTGGGCAGTCAATTTCTATACCAGGTAAAATGGGACGGGGTCAGGATGCTGGTGTTTATCAAAGATGGCAGCGTGATGCTTCAAAACCGTCAGCTGAAGGACCGGACCCTGCAGTATCCGGAGACTTTGGATTTGGTGGAACAGGTGAGCTTCTCATCAGGCATTTTGGATGGGGAAATGGTAGTGCTTAGGGAGGGGAAACCCAGCTTTCCTTGTATATTAAAAAGGGATCTTTCAGTCAATCCAGCCCGGATTGGAACGTTAACACAAACCCTGCCGGCAGCTTACTTCATATTTGACTTTCTTTATCTGGAGGGAGAACCGCTGCTTTCCCTTCCCTATGAAAAGCGCCAGGAGCTTTTAAAAGATTCGGTGCAGGAAAACCAGCGGATTAAGGTTACCGATAATTTTGAGGAAGGGGAAAAACTGTTTGCATGGGTTAAGGAGAAAGGGCTAGAGGGAGTGGTGGCCAAGGACAGAAAAAGCCCCTATGTTTTTGGTAAAAAAAGCAGGCATTGGTGGAAGATCAAAGTGAGAAATAGAATGCTCTGTACCATAGGGGGCTTTAGGATACGGGAAGGAAGGATTTCTTCCCTGCTGGTAGGTGCTTTTTACGGGGAAGAACTTTTTTATCTGGGCAGGGCGGGCACAGGACTGAAGGAAGAAGAGTGGAAAAACCTTTGGGAGTTTTTATCTCACAGGCAAATCACCCATTCTCCATTTGTAAATGCACCATCCCGTGCGGGAAATATCTGGGTGGAACCAAGCCTGGCCTTGTGGATAGAGTTTACTGAATGGACCCCGGAGTTAAAATTACGGGCCCCCTCAATCAAGGGGTTTACTACCAGGGCACCGGAGGATTGTATAATGTAAAACGGGAAGAAAGGAGGCTTTTCCCTGGAAAATTTTCTGACGATTAACGGTCAGGAGGTACGGTTAACCAACCTGGATAAAGCCCTTTGGCCCGGAGAAGGAATTACCAAGCATCAGCTGATTAAATATTACCTGGAGGCAGCTTCTTTTCTGTTGAAATATTTGCGGGGAAGGCCTGTGGTTTTTCAGAGGTTTCCCCAGGGGATCCGAAAGAAAGGGTTTTATCAAAAAAATTTTCCTTCCGAGGGTCCTTCCTGGGTAAAGACGTATCCTGTTGCCTCTCGAAGCAGCGCTAATAAGGTAACCCAATATATTATGGTGGAGGACGTTCAAACCCTGGTCTGGTTGGGGAATCAGGCCTGTATCGAAATTCACCCCTGGTTTTCCAGCATACAAAGCCTGGATAAGCCTGATTTTGCGGTGTTTGACCTGGACCCCATGGAAAATTCTACGTTCCAGCAGGTCCTAAAGGTATCCCTTACTATAAAGGAGCTTTTGCAGGAGGTAGGACTTCAGTGTTACCCTAAAACCTCGGGATCCACCGGCCTGCAGGTGTACCTGCCCTTAGAACCCCATTATTCGTATGAAGAGGTCAGGGACTTTGTTCATTATTTTTGTGTCCTGGCCCACCAGGTCCACCCGGAAATTACCACTCTGGAGAGAAAAGTGGACAAGAGGCAGGGGAAAATTTACCTGGATTTTCTTCAAAATGCCTGGGGGAAAACTATCAATGCCCCTTACAGTCTGAGACCCCACCCGGGAGCCCCTGTATCCACTCCCTTGCTGTGGAAGGAAATTGAACAGTCTCAAATTCAGTCTTCCACGGATTTTCACATTTTTAATATTGGTCAGAGACTGCAGGAACAAGGGGATATTTTTGAGGGGGTATTGAAAAATAAACAAAACATTCGGCATATCCTGCAGAACATTTTAGCTCTGCGCTAACTCGGAATGCTTTTAACCTCAGCTTGAACATTTGGCAGGGATAATGTTACCTGTTTAATTACTTGTATTAAATACTGGAATTAAAATAGTAACCAAAAGAACCGTCCCCGCGGTCCCAAAATAGTAACCAAAAGAACCGTCCCCGCGGTCCCAGCTTGGTACCGGCCCCAATTAATACAAAGTATTTACAAATAATAATGATTAATTAATAAAAAATAATTTCGTTCTTCCTGTATAGATGCTAAGATATCATATACAGGATATTTTTTTATCTTTATTTCTGGGACTTATCTTTTGTCCCCGGTAAGTTTAGAGGGGGTTTTCATATGAGTGGAACAGTGAAGCATCACCGGGCAGGGATTCATTATATCACCAAGACGGCGGTAGCGGTTCAGTGTGCCGAGGTGAAAAGGAATTACCATTCCATCAGGTATATTAAAGAACCGGAGGAAGCGATTCAAATGGCAGCCGTTATGCAGAACTACAGGGCTCTTAAATATATTGATAGTCCCACTGAAAAAGTACAGCTGGAGGCTGTACGAATAAACAAAAGTGCCGTCCAACTGATTGACTCCCCTTCCCCAAAAGTGCTGGAAAAGGTTTATGGTGACAGCCTGAGCACCGAACAGGGCAGGCTTAGGGCGGTACAGGAATTTCCCAGGGCCATTAACTTTATGGATTGTCCTTCGGAAAAAGTACAGCTGGCGGCAGTCCAAAGGGATGCCCGGGTAATTCGTTTTATTTCCAATCCTTCGGAGGAAGTTCAGCTGGAAGCGGTAAAGCAGAGGGGCAGAGCAGTGACGTATATAAAAACTCCTTCCAGGAGGGTTTTAAAAGAAGTGTTTGGCAGTTATCTTGAGACCCGGGAGGAACAGCTGCAGGCGGTGAAAAGGTTTGGAGCAGTGGTGGCTCATTTGGAAAATCCGTCGGAGAAAGTTCAGATGGAGGCGTTGAAGAGCGGCTGGAAAAACATTTCCCGCATAAAAAACCCTTCCCACCTGGTGCAGAGGACTGCTGTGGAGAAGAATGTGAAAGCCATTGGATATATAAAAGACCCGGCGGAGGATGTGCAGCTGCTGGCTGTTTCCAAAGACTGGAGGTCTTTGGGATGGATTCAAAATCCTACCCCGGCGGTTCAGAGGGAGGCGGTGCAAAAGGATGGGTATGCTGTCCAGTATATTTCTCAGCCCTCCCTGGAACTGCAGCTGGCGGCCGTAAGGCAGAATGGTTATGCCTTGAAATTCATTGATCAGCCGCGCTTTGAGGTGCAGCGGGAGGCGGTACGGCAGAACGGATATGCCATACAGTATATTTCAAATCCCCGGGAAGACTTGATGGTCCAGGCGGTAGAAAAATGCTACCCCTCCATCAAGTACATAAAGGACCCCCCGGAAAAGATTCAGCTGATGGCCCTTGATCGGGATGGGCGCGCCATTCAGTATATCAAAAGCCCAACGGACCGGGTGCGAATTGAAGCGTTCCTCAAGCGGGTGGATAATGTAAAGTATGTTCAGGGGATTTTATCTCCAGGGGAGATTGAAGACCTGTTAAAAGAAAAGCTGGCGGAAGAAGGTATCTCCCGGGATTATGTCTTAGATTTTATAAAATGTAAAGAATTGATGATGGATAAGCTGGGCTTTATTTTTGACCACGGCAGCTTTGAGGCCAAAAGAGCTGCGGTAGACTTCCAGCTTACCCTTTAATTTACGGAGAGGGACGGCGGGCACGGTATGATTATGATTGTCTTAATGATTAAACCAAAAGAACCGTCCCCATGGTTTATGGTTTATGAGAGGAAAGGAGAGATTCCATGAATTTTAAGGATGCTTTAATGACCTGTCAACTGGTATTTGAAAGCGGGGCGGTGCCCCTTTTGATAGGAGAAAGCGGAATTGGGAAAACGGCCCTGGTGAAAAAGCTATCGCAGATAAAGGAAGCTCATTTAATCGGGGTGGATGCCAATCTTTTAAAGGAGGGGGAGATTGGGGGTCTTCCTACTACCGAATCCTATAATATCACGGTAAACCAGAGGAAAATTCGCAGAAAAAAAACGATATATGCGATACACACGAAACTTTTAGAAATTGACCAGGTTTTAATGGAAAATCCGGACAAAAAAATCATTTTCTTTATTGATGAAATAAACCGCTGTGAACATGCGGTTCAGCAGGAATTGATGAACATTATTTTAAACCGGGAGATTAACGGGTTTGTACTCCCCGGTAATGTGCTGGTAATTGCCGCCATGAATCCCTCCAACAAGTACGACCGTTTTTCCGAGTCCACTTACCAGGTGGTAGATATGGATCCGGCCCAGGAGGACCGGTTTGTGTGGATTGAAATGGATTCGGATCCGAAATCCTGGATTGATTGGGGCTTAGCCAGGGAGGGGAAAACCTTTGAAGGCCGGAGCGTTCAGAATGTTCACGAGGATGTGCTGGAGTTCATCTCTTCTTTTCCTGAGCATCTTCACGCTCCTTATTCCCAGGAAACTGTAAAAGCTACCCCCAGAAGCTGGGAGCGGATTTCCGATTCCTATGTTCAGTACCTGAACAAAAACTCCTATTATCCCCAGGGAATTTTCTTTAATGTAGTGAAGGGAAATGTGGGAAGCTCTGCAGCCCATGATTTCTTTAATTTCCTGGAAAATAACCGAAATCCCATCATTAAGCCGGAGGAGATATTTCAGCACACAGAAATTCCTGAGGGATTGAAAGCCCGGGTAAAAAAAGATACTCATTCCCGGCTTTATCTTACGGCCCGAAACTGCCTGCATTACCTGGCGGATTTCCGGGAGGAATCTCAGGAGGGTATCCAGGATAAGGTGGTCCTGTTCACAGAATTTCTGCAGCTTTATCCCGGTGACTTGAAAATGGGTATAATGCAGGAGATTAAGTCCAACTATGAAAAAACCCTGTATCATGATTTTATGAACGTAAAATCTTTTATCGACGGATACATTCAGCTTTACCAGGAAGTTAATATGAGGAGCATTCGCTGATGAACAAAAACAATTCCTTTGACCAGCTGAGGTTGAAGCTTCTGGAGGAGGTCAGGCAGCTGGATCTTACCCGTCCCCTGCCGGATTCTTTTACCTCGGATTTTTCTAAGCTGATAGAGATGGCTGTTTTTTCCCTGATGCACCGGGAGGATAATTTCTTTGGCAGCTGTATGATACAAATGAAAAGGGGCATCAAGTTTGACCTGCCCTCTGCGGCAGGAGTAACTGCCGATGTCTCTCATTTCAACATGTACTTTAATCCTGTTATTTTACTCCCCTGTTCCCTGGAGGAAATCCGGGGAGTTATCAAGCACCAGATTTACCATATCATGTTCCGGCACCTGGAAAGGGTTGAAAACCTCAAGGACCGGTTCAGTCCCCTGGTGATGAATACCGGAATGGACCTGGCCATCAACCAGTTTATTGAATGTCTTCCCCCGGGTGAGATCACCCTGGAGGAGGCGGAGAAAAAATACGGTGTGAAACTTAATGAAGACCAGCCCTTTGAAGTGTACTGTGAAATATTACAGCAGACCCTGGATGGAAGCCAGGAGGGGGAAGAAGACCCCCCGGAACCGGAAAAAGAGGAAAAGGAAAATTTGGGTGAGGACCCGAAGCAGGAAGAGGATCCCTCTCCCCAGGAGTCCCGGCAGGAACAGGACCCCCTGGAAGAGGAATCTCCGGAGGAGGAGCCCGAAGCTGATTCCCGGGAAAATGTTGAGGATCAATCTCTGGATCAATCACGGGACCAGTCTCAGGATAATTTACAGGACCATGAAGAAGTTTCTCAAGATTTTAAGGACACTTCCCCAGAAGGGGATTCCCGGGAAGAATATCCCGGTGAGCCCCGGGAACATCCCCGGGAGGCAGACTCAAATCTGGAACAGGGGGAATCTGTTGGAGCCGGTCAGACCTGGGATGAAGAAGGCCGTCAGGACATTTCTTCTACCATAGAAACTGCACACCGGGAGGAAAGTTGTCACGATATATGGGGACAGTCCAACCGGGAGGAAAACTTTGAAAACCTGAAAGAAATGACACGAAAAATGGCCAACCAGGCCAACCGCGGACAGCTCCCGGCGGAACTGGAGGAGGTTGTTTCACAGCTGAACCGCAGGCCGGAGGTCCGGTGGCAGGATATTTTGCGAAAAACCGTGGGGACTCTCCCGGTGCCTTATAAAAAAACCATTACCCGCAAAGACCGGCGGCAGCCGGATAGGCTTGACTTGAGGGGGAGGTTGTCGGACCGGCTGATCAATGTAATTATTGCTTTGGATACCAGCGCCAGCATGGGGGAGGAAGAGCTTCAAAAGGGGCTGGCGGAGATATTCTCTATTCTCCGGCTGTACCGTCATGAGGTAACCATCATTGAATGCAGCAGCCAGATCGAAAAGGTATATACTGCCCGGTCTCCCCGGGATGTTCAAAGCAAAATCAAGGGCCGGGGAGGAACCGCTTTTTCTCCGGTTTTCGAATATATTAATCACAAACAGCTGCGAAACCACCTGTTAATTTATTTTACAGATGGATATGGAGAAGAGGAACTAAAGGTAAGGCCGGTGAATTACCGGACCCTTTGGGTTTTAACCGGTGCCGGGAACAGGCTGTCCCTGAAAAAGCCTCATGGAACTGTAAAGACTTTGAAAGCCGGGGATAAACCTTAAAACCAGTAAACCAAGGGTCAGGCGCAAAGCCTGGCTCTAAATATCATATAATGGGTTTTTTCACACATGGTTCCAATGACTGAAATTTCTGAAAATTAGGGGTTGGTCAGTTGATTTTTACGAAAAAACCACATATAATATCCTTATAAAATCTTTAGGGAGAGCAGAAAATGATTGCCATCACGTATACAGAACTTGTTATCAGGTTAGTCATTTCAGCACTGCTGGGGGGACTGGTGGGATTTGAAAGAGAAAGGCACAACCGTCCTGCCGGGTTCCGCACTCACATACTGGTGTGTGTGGGCTGTTCCCTGGTCATGCTGGTTTCCATGTACATGGGAGAGGTGGCCCCGGGGACAGACCCCTCCCGGGTGGCTTCTCACGCGGTGAGCGGGATCGGCTTCCTTGGGGCAGGGACCATCCTGCGCTACGGGAACACCATTCGAGGCCTGACCACAGCCGCCAGCCTCTGGGTGGTGGCTATTATCGGCCTGGCAGTGGGCAGCGGGTTCTATGTGGGTGCCCTGATGACTACGTTTCTGCTGATTTCCAGCCTTTATGCTCTCAGGGGAGTGGAGAGCTACCTGTCCAGAACTCAGCGCCTGCGAAGAATGTCCGTGCTGGCGGTGGACCGTCCCGGCCTGCTGGGAAAGATCGGAGAAGTTTTTGGGGACTTGAATATTAATATTCACAACCTGGAAATGGGTCCTGCGGAATATGCGGAAGCTTACAAAACTGAAGTGATTACCCTTTCCTTTTTATTGAAACTGCCGTATAAAATAAACACCCACGACATATTTAAGAAAACCGTTCAAATCAAGGAGGTCCTGGAAATATCCTGGGAAGGGGAAGAGGTTGACAAGAGGATGCTTACTCCACGATATAAAGGTTCCTGGGAGGAATTACCGGAAACGGAAACAGAGGGTCAAGGCTCCACCCTGGACCAGTAATGTCCTGTTTTGTGTATGGCGATTCGCATCTAACCCATGGAGGACAGAGGGCCAAATTAATAATGGGATTCAGCCATAGAGTGGGCAGCAGCAAGCATTTTTGACCATCAGTTACTCCATGATAACTATTTTTAATTAAAATTAATTATTAAAAATTTTAAATGAGGGTTTAAAAGGCACATTATCGTGCCTTTTTTTAGTAAGGGTTATAAAAACATCCCACACAAGACATAATAGTTCAGAAAGGGCAAAAAATAAGAAATGTGAGGTTTTTTAAACTTGATAATCTTGAAATATCGTATATAATGAGGATATAAAGGTCAGGGAAGGTCAAAATATAGGTCAGGAGGTGGTACTATTCCCAGTTTAGTTGACGGTATCGAATATTATTTAAAACAGCTCCTGGACTTATCCTCAAAAAATTACATCCTGGTACAGCGTAAAGACCTGGCAGCTAAATTTGACTGTGTCCCTTCTCAAATAAATTATGTCCTGTCCACCCGGTTTACTATGGAGCGAGGGTATTCCGTGGAAAGCCGCCGGGGGGGCGGAGGATATATCCGCATTAACAAGCTGGATCAAGCCAAAATATCTAATTTTTCCAATGTAATCAGCCGGCTGCAGGAGGAATCTTTAAATAAGGTTCAGGTTTTGAACTTTATTTCTCGACTCTACCATGGGAAGGTTATTACCCGCCGGGAAGCCAGGCTTATGGAAGCAGTGATGTCTGAATTTGACACCTTCGGTGAAGGAGTTTTTACAGAAGATATAAAGAAACAGTTCCTGCTGAAAATGTTTGAAGCGGTCATGAAAGGATTATAATCTTACAGGATTTCTCGCCCGAAAGGAGATAACTCACTATGCTCTGTCAGGAATGTAAAAAAAATAAAGCTATTGTACACCTGACGAAAATTATTAATAATATGAAGACAGAAATCCATCTTTGCCAGGAATGTGCCAACAAAAAGGGAGAATTTGAGCTGGCTTTTGAACCCAACTTTTCCCTGCACCATTTGTTTGCAGGACTTCTTGATTTAGAGGGGGCAGAACCGGCGGTAGATCCTCCCACCGGTTCCAGGGTGCAGTGCCAGGGCTGCGGCCTGACCTATGACCAGTTTTCTCAAATCGGCCGCCTGGGCTGTGCCAAATGTTATGACCATTTTGGCGAAAAGCTGGGCCTGCTTCTAAAAAGAATCCACGGCAGCACCCAACATACCGGAAAAGTTCCTGAGCGGTCGGGGTCTCAGATAAAAGTAAAAAGAGAAATAGAAAAATTACGCTCTGAACTACAACAAAAAATATTAAATGAAGAGTTTGAAGAAGCGGCAGTGCTTCGGGACAAAATTAGAGAGCTGGATAAGGCAGTAGAAGGCGGGGAAGATAAAATTGACTAAGCAGAAATTTTTAGACATTCAATCCAGCCGGTGGATGGAGGGTACCGGCCCCCATTCGGATATCGTGCTGACCAGTCGAATCCGTATGGCCAGAAACTTAAAAGATCTCCCTTTCCCCTGTCTGGCCGCCGAAGAGCATCGGGAGAAAGTTTTGGAAAGGGTGCAGGAGGCCATAACAGATCAGCAGGAGATATTTGAGGATTATCAAATGATTGACCTGTCTCAACTTTCTTCTATAGAGAGGCAGCTGTGTGTGGAAAAGCACATTATCAGTCCTGAGCTGGTGAAAGAGGCGAAAAACAGCCGCGTGCTGCTGAAAGAGGATGAATCTATCAGCATCATGATGAATGAGGAGGACCATATCCGCATTCAGTCGCTTTTACCGGGCCTCCAGCTGGAAAACACCTGGAGAAAGGCGGAGGATATAGATAATGCTCTGGAACAATGTTTGGATTATGCGTTTTGTGATGAAATGGGGTATTTGACCACCTGTCCAACCAATGTGGGGACCGGCATGAGAGCTTCTCTAATGATGCACCTGCCGGGGCTGGCCATGACCAAACAAATTAACCGAATATTGTCGGCCCTTTATCAGGTGGGTATGGCGGTCAGAGGGTTGTATGGGGAAGGAACCGAGGTGGTAGGAAATATTCTGCAGCTTTCCAACCAGATTACCCTGGGACAAAATGAAAGAGAAATTATAAGAAACCTGAATGGAGTAGTAAGGCAGCTTCTGGATCAGGAGGAGGGAGCCCGGCAAATCCTGCTGAACGAATGCCGGGAAAAGATGGCGGACCGGGCGGGAAGAGCCTATGGTATTCTGTCCAATGCCAGGATGATTACTGCCCAGGAGGCCATGCAGCTTCTCTCCGATTTCCGCCTGGGGGTTGACCTGGGGCTTCTGGAGAAGGTTGACCGCAGGATGCTGAATCAGCTGCTGGTGATGATCAGTACTTCTTATCTACAAAACCTGGAGGGAAAAGAAGCAAGCGATTATGATATCAATATAACCAGGGCCGGTTTGATTCGTGAGAAGCTGGCCAATGGAGCATAAACAGGTTTTAACCGCCCCCAAAAAGGGGCAAAGGTTCAATCTAACCAAAAACCAAAAACCAAAAACCAAAACAAATAACCTGAAACAAAAAAATTAACAGATAATGTTAGTCAGATAAGGTCATATTTGGTCAAAACTTTTTATTTAGACTATATGAGGGCCTCAATATAACATTAAAAAGTCAAGCGTAATTTGAAAACTTCAAAGAAAAAAAGTGCAAAATGTACAAAATCTAACTGAAAACTTAAAAGTTAGATGAAATATTGAAACCATATTTTGAAAGGTGAGGTGAAAAGGATGTTCATGTTTGGAAGATTTACGGAAAGGGCTCAGAAAGTTCTTTTTCTGGCCCAGGAGGAAGCCAAGCGGTTGAATCATAATTTTGTGGGCACTGAGCACCTCCTGTTGGGATTAGTGCGAGAGGGGGAAGGCATTGCCGCAAAAGCTCTTCAAAAGTTAGGTGTGGACCTGGTGAAAGTGCGCCAGGAGGTAGAAAGAATGATTGGCAAAGGGGATAAGCCCATTCTTCAAAGTGTGAGCTACACCCCCAGGGCGAAAAAAGTCATAGAGCTGGCCATAGAAGAAGGAAGAAACCTGGGCCATAATTATGTAGGCACTGAACACCTGCTCCTGGGTTTAATTCGAGAAGGGGAAGGAATTGCTGCAAAGGTCCTGGCTAACCTGGGAGTAGATTTAAAGAGGGCCCGGGTGCAGGTTATGCACCTCTTAGGAGGAGATGCCCAGAGTATGTCCGGCAGCTATGAAAAAGGGAGCAAGACCCCTACAGTGGATACCTTTGGCAAGGATTTAACCAAAATGGCCCGGGAAGGAAAGCTGGACCCGGTGGTTGGCCGGGATAAAGAAATTGAGAGGGTTATCCAGGTCTTGAGCCGCCGCACCAAGAACAACCCCTGTCTTATCGGGGAACCTGGTGTGGGGAAAACCGCCATCGTAGAAGGATTGGCTCAGCGGATTACTACGGCGGATATTCCAGAAACCTTAAAGGAAAAACGAGTGGTAACCCTGGAGCTTTCCGCGGTAGTGGCGGGAACAAAGTACCGGGGTGAATTTGAAGAAAGGCTGAGAAAGCTCATAGACGAGCTGAGGTCAGCGGGCAACATGATTGTATTTATTGATGAACTGCACACCATTATCGGTGCCGGCGCGGCAGAGGGAGCCATTGATGCTTCCAATATTTTAAAACCGGCACTGGCCCGGGGAGAACTGCAGTGCGTGGGAGCCACTACCCTGGATGAATACAGGAAATATATTGAGAAAGACCCGGCCCTGGAGCGGAGGTTCCAACCCATTACCGTGGAGGAACCCACCAGAGAGGAAGCGCTTGCCATCCTTAAAGGCCTCAGGGACCGCTAT
Source organism: Bacillota bacterium (assembly GCA_007120745.1). Taxonomy (GTDB): domain Bacteria; phylum Bacillota; class Dethiobacteria; order SKNC01; family SKNC01; genus Contubernalis. The sequence continues at coordinate 2,915 of SKNC01000020.1, read as the reverse complement.
GAAGCTCATCACCGGGTTGAGATTAATGATGCTGCCCTGGAGGCTGCTGTTAAGCTGGCAGACCGATATATTACCGACCGCTTCCTGCCGGACAAAGCCATTGACCTGGTTGATGAAGCCGGTTCAAGGGTGCGGCTGCAGACCTTTATGCCGCCCCCGGACCTGAAACAAATGGAGGAGAAACTGGAAACTCTGCGCAACGAAAAAGAGGGGGCCATTCGAGGGCAGGAGTTTGAACTGGCTGCCCAGCTCAGGGATAAGGAACAGAGATTGAGAGACGAAGTGGAAACCCTGAAGAGAGAATGGGAGCAGAAAAAAGTAACGGATAAGTCCGTTGTTACAGAAGAGGATATTGCTCAAATCGTGTCCAGCTGGACGGGAATCCCGGTGAGAAAGCTGGCGGAGGAAGAATCCCAGAGATTATTAAAGCTGGAGGAAGTACTTCACCAGAGAGTAATCGGGCAGGATGAAGCGGTAGTTGCCGTTTCCCGGGCCGTAAGAAGGGCCAGGGCCGGGCTGAAAGATCCCAAAAGGCCCATCGGTTCCTTTATCTTCCTGGGGCCCACCGGTGTTGGTAAAACCGAACTGGCCAGGGCGCTGGCCGAAGCTCTCTTTGGAGACGAAGATTCCATTATCAGGCTGGATATGTCGGAGTATATGGAGCGGCATACCACGGCCCGGCTCATTGGAGCGCCTCCTGGATATGTGGGATTTGATGAAGGAGGGCAGCTGACAGAGAGAGTCAGGAGAAAGCCTTATTCCGTAATCCTGCTGGATGAGATAGAAAAAGCTCACCCGGAGGTATTTAATGTTCTGCTGCAGGTCCTGGAAGACGGCCGGCTTACCGATGGTAAGGGTAGGACGGTGGATTTCAGAAACACTGTGGTAATTATGACCTCCAACGTGGGAGCCAACCATATTAAGAAACAGGGAACCCTGGGATTCAGGCCTGCGGGAGAAGAGGCAGTGTATGAGAGCATGAAAGACCAGATTCTCAGTGAACTGAAACGGACCTTCCGTCCGGAGTTTTTGAACCGGATTGACGAAGTGATTGTGTTCCACTCTTTGACCAAAGAACACCTGAAAGAGATTGTGGTCCTGATGCTGCAGGAACTGGTAGTGCGGCTTAAGGATTACAATATTGAACTGCAGACCACGGACGAGGCCAGGGAATTTTTGGCCCAGGAGGGGTATGATCCTATCTATGGAGCCAGGCCTCTGAGAAGGGCGATTCAAAAGCACGTGGAGGATAAATTGTCCGAGGAAATGCTGAAAGGCACGTTCCGTCTCGACGGTGTAGTCATTGCTGATGTCCGGGATGGAGAATTAATTTTCACCACCGGAACGGAAAAGGAAAAGGTAAACCGGTAGGGAAATTCCCGGATTTGCCCGGTCAGCTGCATGGTGGAGGGCAAAAAAAGACCAAAAGGGAGGAATGCAAAAATGTCCAAAGAGGGGAACAAAGATAGCGAAAACACTGTAAAGCTGTTCAAACGGTCCATCCGCAGGGCCATTATCGCCCTCAGCTATGCTGAAAGACTGTTGAGCAAAGCCCTGGAGGACTATGGACCCGATCAAAGCATAAGGTATCCCAGCACCGCCTATTTTCTTCCCGCGATTCGTACTGCCGATGGGGAGGGGATTAACCGTTTAGGACAGCTGCCGGTGATTTTGAACGAGATGAGGGCCCGGGTAAAAGAGGGAGAAGTTACCTTTGCCATGTCCCGTCAGGCAGACGAGTCCACTGCTTATGCATCGGAGATCATTGAAACCCTTACTCTTCTCCGGGATGGAGAGCAGGATTATTCCTGGACAGATTTTTTAGACCTGATATAAAAAGGGTCATTAACAGAAACATTTTTACCTGGATAACGGTGCAGATCCGCCTGTTACCAGGATAAATAAAAGTTTCATCCTGCAGCCGTTTTTTACTCTTTAGCTGCAGATTGCAGGGTGCAGATGTAAAGATGTTTAAAGCACTGCAGCTTGAATGAAAAAAGAATAGGAAATACATTAACCGCAGTTGGGGAGAAATTTACCGGGGAGGTGAGAGCAGGCTTATAAAGCAAAGGTCGCGCCTTTAAAATTCGGATAAGAATTGCCGGATGAGGGGCGGTCGGCTAAACGTTTATGCTCATGAAGTGTAGATTAATGTAAGTTGGATATGGAATAGATTTATCTTCACGAAAAAACCAAGGAGGTAAGAGCGAATGAGTGCAAAAAAAGAAACAGATATTATGAGAACATCGGATCCAGCGGCTATAGAAATTCTGGATCAGGTAAAAGACAAGGGTTACGATACCGCTTTTCAGCGGTTCCTGGACCAGCAGCCCCAGTGTAACTACGGGGACCAGGGAGTCTGCTGCAGATTCTGTCTGCAGGGTCCCTGCCGGATTACCAAGAAAGCGAAAAAGGGTATCTGCGGTGCTACCGCTTATACCATAGTGGCCCGCGGTATTGCCCGGGCAGTAGCCGGTGGAACTTCCGCCCACTCCGACCACGGTCGTCACATAGCTGAGACCCTGCTGGAGACCGCGGAAGGCCATGCGAAAGACTATCAAATCACAGACCCCGATAAGCTGAGGAGGATTGCTGATAAAGTTGGCATCAGCTATGAGGGCAAAGACGACAACACACTGGCTGCTGAAGTAGCCAGGCTGGCTTTAGAGGATTTCGGGACCTATAAAGGTGTGCCCCCGGTATGGCTTACCACCAATATCACCGAAGGCCGCCTGAAGAAGTTCAACGACTGCAACATTCTGCCGGCCAACGTGAACGGTTCAGTGGTAGAGATTCTGCACCAGACCCACATTGGTGTGGACGCCGATCCCGTTAACATCATTTTCGGTGCCCTGAAGACTGCCCTTTGCGACTACACCGGCATGCATATTGCCACCGACCTGACTGACGTTCTG
>SKNC01000118.1 GCA_007120745.1 Bacillota bacterium | reverse complement strand
TCAGTTATTTTTGTCTCCTTATAATTGTGCTATTTTATAATAAACAAAACGTATTGACAGGGGAAAGTCGGAAAGGAGATTCACCATGGATAAGGAAACCTTTAAACAATATGGATATGAACTGGTGGATTGGATCGCCGATTATTTTACTGACGTGGAACAGTACCCTGTCAAATCAACGGCAAAACCCGGGGAGATTAAAAAGAAGCTGCCTGGGAACCCTCCCCGGGAGGGGGAGGGCGTAGACACTATCATGAATGATTTTAAGGAGATTCTACTTCCGGGGATTACCCACTGGCAGCACCCCTCCTGGTTTGCTTATTTTCCCGCCAACAACAGCCCCCCTTCAGTTCTGGCGGAGTTATTGACAGCGGGCCTGGGAGTCCAGTGTATGGTCTGGCAGACCTCTCCTGCTGCGGCTGAACTGGAAGAAGTGGTCATGGATTGGCTTCGGGATATGATCGGGCTTCCTTCGGGTATGTCCGGAGTCATTCAGGACACCGCCTCCACGGCTACCTTGTGTGCGCTGCTGACCGCCCGGGAGGTTTGTACCGGTTTTGAAACCAATGTAAAAGGATTTAGAAAACCCCTCAGGGTATATGCCTCCCGGGAAGCTCATTCCAGTGTGGAAAAAGGAGTTAAGGCCGCCGGCTACGGGAGAGAAAACCTGTTTTACATTTCCACAGATGAAAGCTTCGCCATGATTCCCTCCCTGTTGGAGGAGGCTGTAATAAAAGATAAGGAAAAAGGGTTTCAACCTACCTGTGTGGTGGCCTCCCTGGGAACCACCTCTACCACAGCCGTTGATCCCCTGGAAGCCATTGCGGAAATCTGCCGCCGCCATGGGTTATGGCTTCATGTGGACGCCGCTTATGCGGGCACGGCTGCTTTATTGGAAGAGAATCGGGACATGCTCCGGGGAATGGAGCAGGCAGATTCCTTCGTCTTTAACCCCCATAAGTGGATGCTTACTAATTTTGACTGTTCGGCCTATTTTGTTAAAGACCCGGAACTCCTGGTCAGGACCTTTGACATCAGCCCGGAGTATTTAAAAACCAGCTTTGATGAACAGGTGAAAAATTATCGGGACTGGGGGGTTCAGCTGGGCAGGCGATTTAGAGCCCTTAAGCTGTGGTTTGTCATTCGCTCTTACGGGGTGAAGGGCCTGCAGAATATGGTGCGGGAGCATCTGCGACTGGCGCAGCTTTTTAAAGGATGGTTGGAAGAAGAGGACCATTTCCAGCTGATGGCACCGGTTCCCTTCAGCCTGGTCTGCTTTCGTTACAATGATGGTGTTAGTTCCGATGAACACCTGAACAAATATAACCAGGAGCTTTTGGAGCGGATTAATGCCACCGGCAGAGTTTTTCTCAGTCATACCTCTATAAAGGGCCGATATGTCCTCAGGATGTCTATCGGTCAGAGGACCACGGAGGAACGCCATGTCCGGCAGGCATGGGAATTAATCAGGAGGGAAGCTGACCGGCTGTGAAAGAGGCCGGCTGGATAGAGCTCCAATTAAAGAGTATAGAAAAAACAGTAGGGTGGGTGAACTTTCATGTCAGAAATGTTTAAATCTAAAATTTTCAGGGCCGCAATTTGGATTCTCTTGATATTTCTAATCATACTGGTGGGAACTCAGATTTCATTTGTATTCGAACCCCTGGTAATTATTTTTCAAACATTGTTTATCCCCTTTTTAATAGCCGGGTTTTTGTACTTTCTGTTTCATCCTTTTGTGGATTTGCTGGAAAAGAAAAAAATACCCCGGGGATTATCTATTTTGATGATATATGCGGCATTCTTTTTGTTGATTGCTCTTTTGGTGGTAACCATAGGGCCTGTTCTGCAGGGGGAGTTCAGCCGGCTGTTGGACGATGCTCCGGAGATTTTTAACGAGCTTCAGGAAATGGTGATTTCCCTGCAGGACCATCCGCTGTTCATCCGGTTGATGGAAGAGGAGCCGGAACAAATAGAGAATATCGCACAATGGTTTGTAGATTCATTGAATGATATGCTGATTCTGGTTGTGAACAACATCTTTTCTGTGTTTGAATTTGCCGCTGATTTTCTGCTGGGAGTTATCATTACACCCTTTATTTTGTTCTACATGCTGAAAGAAGGACACCAGTGGCCGCAGCATTTCTATCGCTATATTCCCGAGGAACACGCAGAGGATATAAAAACCACGATGAAAGAAATAGGAAGCGCTATCAGTTCATATATCCGGGGAATCGTGGTGGTTTGTATCTGCGTGGGACTGCTGGTTTATGTGGGTTATCAGATTATTGGGTTGAACTACCCGCTTCTTTTAGCCAGTTTCGCCATGCTTACCAATGTAATTCCTTTCCTGGGGCCCATTATAGGGACTATTCCGGGAATGATTGTAGCAATTATTCATTCTCCTCTGATGATTCTTAAAGTTCTGCTGGTGGTGGTTGTTGTCCAGCAGATTGAAAGCCTTTTGATATACCCTCAGGTTATGGGGAAAAAACTGGCTGTGGGACCCCTTTCCGTAGTGCTGGTTATCCTGGTGGCCGGCAGGATGGCAGGCTTGTTGGGAATGATCCTGGTGCTTCCCATTTATATTATACTGCGAATTACTTTCAATCATATTTATAGTTTTGTGCAGACGTCGAAAAAAGCCTGATTATTCTTCAACTTCAATACCCAACATTTTCATTAAGGTAACTGCATTGGCGGTTTGGGAAATACCGGACTTAAGTTTGTAATCAAAATGAATGCGGCCGTCATATATCTGGTCGGTAAAATGGTAATTTTTAATAAAGCAGGGATACTCTTTCTCCAGGGATCCCAGTTCCAGGTCATGGGAGGTAATCAGTCCAACGGTATTCAACTGAAAAAGCTGCCGGATTACGGTGCGGGTTGCCTTGATCCGGTCCCGGGAGTTGGTGCCTCGAAATATTTCATCCAGCAGGAATATGAGAGGCTCTTTTTTCTGCGCCGCGTCAATAATCATTTTCATGCGCTTCAGTTCCGCGTAAAAAGTGGACACCCGCTCCTCCAGGTTGTCGTGAATTTGCATCTTGGAGTAGATCTGCATCAGGGAGCAGTTCATTTCCGATGCGCACACCGGAGCACCGGCATAGGCTAAAACCAGGTTTATGCCCACGGTCCGAAGCAGTGTACTTTTCCCGGACATGTTTGACCCGGTGATTAGAAATATGGTTCCGGGACGGGGCAGAGAGAGGTCGTTCCCCACCCGTTCTTCCCAAGGAATTAAGGGGTGTCCCAGGTTTTTTGCCTGAAACTTCGGAGGAGCTTTTTTAATATCGGGAAAAACCCAATGGGGATGATCGTGGCAGAGACCTGCCAGGGCGGAAAGTGCCTCGATTTCTCCCACCGTGTCAAACCACTCCCTAATGGATAAGCCCCAGTTCCTTCGCCATTCCTCCAGCTTCTTGAGGGTTCTCAGGTCCCACAATACGGCAATGTTCAGGGGATAGAAAATCAAAGGGCTGCTGAAGCGCAGGTTATTTCGGTCAGCAATCTTCACCAGGTTGTGAATATGATGAGAAGCCGGTTTTTTCCCGGGAAACAGCTTCCTTTTTTGAACTCGCAGGAATGATCCTTTAAAGTTTTCCTGTTCAATCCTCTGCATCAGGTCCACGTAACGGGCAATTCTCAGGACTGTCCGGTCTGTATTTTCAAAGACATGGCGTGACTCCTTTTCCCCCAGAAGGGCAGTTACCCCCTGCAGACCCAGCATAACCAGAGCGGGCCAGAAGGGAAAGAGCCCTGCTGCAGCCAGGGCGAACAGGCCAAAGGTGATAAAAGGCAGAAAAAGAACAGCATTGATTCCCGGGTGGCTGCTCCAAAAGTGACCCTTTTCGGCCCATGCGGCTGTCTCCTCCGGATCCTGCCGCTTAAAAAATGGATCCATCCCGGCCGCTTGAAAATGCTGCCTGAAATCCAACCGGGAAGCCAGGTCTAAAACCGCCTCCTGCCGGGATTTAATTTCTTCAAACTCCCCCGGGTTTTTTAAATAGTTCACCAGGGCCTTTTCACCCTGGAAAGAACTGGTGGTATTTATGTACTGAAACAGCGAACCCTGTCCAAAGATATTCAGGTCCAGAGAATAGGGGTGATTGGGATCCATGTATTTTTCGCCGGTTTCAGAGAAAGAAGTCCATTTTCCCTCCAACCTCTGCAGGGCCATCTTATTGATGAGGACGAGCTTTTCTAGAAAATCAATGTGCTGTTTTACCCGTCCATGATGAATAATCAAAAAAACAAAGGCTGCGAAAAAAGGCAGGGCCAGGTACATGATAATCTGATAGGGACCGTAGTAGCCGTATCCCAGAGAAGCCAAAGCAAGAAGGAAAGAGAGGAGGCGCAGGGTAGAAATTTGCTTGCTGTTATTCTGTGCCCGGCTCAGTTCCTTCTGATAATTCGCCTGCCTTCGTGAGTACGCTTTTCGAACGTTTTTATCCATGGTGTATTACTATTTCCTTTCCTTTACTCCTTCATACGTAATATTCTTTAAGGGTTTTCCAATTCCTCCTAATGAAAAGATAGAACCTTTTAACTGATTAATGAAAAATTAATTCAGTTTCTTACTATACCGAAAATTAATCCAAAATTCCGTCGCTTTAGCTGCGGAAGCATGTTAGTATTTTAATTTTCTTGATGGTGCCGGGTTTTTGCTGAGGGAATTTCTATTAAAGGAGTTTCTAATTAATGAAAGAAGGTCAAC
>SKNC01000050.1 GCA_007120745.1 Bacillota bacterium | reverse complement strand
TAACAAATCCATCTCCACCATTATTCCCCTTACCCGACACGACTACCATTCGGCTGCCCCGGGGAATTCCCATCTTCTGAATTTCCTCCACCAACCGGAGCCCCGCATTTTCCATCAGCACCACCCCCGGAATTCCATACTCCTGCATGGCCCGGGCATCCATCCGGCGCATTTTATCCGCTGTAACCACTTTCAACGCAAATTACCTCCTTACATACCAGGTCCTGAGACGTGAACCTCCCCACCTGTACTTTCAGTTTAAAGGTGGGAGCTTCCACGAGCATGACAAATGATAAAGAAAAACACCCTTTCACAAGGGTGCTGTTTTCTACTAACAGCAGGAAGAACAGTCGTCACAGCCAGATGCACCGCCGGGTTCTCCCAGAGTCAATCCTACGGTTTGTACAAGAGCCCGGTTGATAACCGCCATAAATTTTTCATGCCTCTGTTTGGCCCCCAGATATTCCTTAATAATATTGTTCTCCATCATCTGAGCCTGCAGATTCTTAATGGCATCCAGTTTTTCCTGGGGAATTTCCATTCCGTTCTGCCTTCTCTGGTATGCCTCCATCTGCTTCTCCTGATATTCCTGTATTAGTTTTTGTGCTTCCACATCGTCATCCAAATTTTCCTGAGCTTTATTGAGATCCTGGAACTCCTTGGAATTCATTATAGCCATGCCAAAATCTTCTGCCATTTCTATGGGATTCATTTTAAAAGCCTCCTTGTTTTTATTACTATGCTATTATTTTACCAACATGTATATAATATGGCAAATCATAATTCCCGAATATTACTTCTGCCTGTCCTGGTAATCCTTTATGGCAGCCTTTAACGCATCCGCAGCCAGGTTGGAACAGTGCAGTTTTTGCGGGGGTAACCCCCCCAGGTTATCGGCAACTTCGATATCTGTAATTTTCACCGCTTCTTCTACGTGCCTGCCCTTTACCATTTCCGTCAGCATGGAACTGGAGGCAATCGCAGCACCACAACCGAAGGTCCTGAATCTTATGTCCTCAATAATCCCCTGCCCATTTACCTTAATAAATACCTTGGTAATGTCTCCGCAGCGCACATTGCCAATTTCCCCGGTGCCGTCAGGATTTTCCATATCTCCTACATTCCTGGGATTGTTAAAGTGCTCCATTACCTTATCGCTGTACATTTTACCTCTCCCCTTTTCCTTGATATAAAGATGACATACTTCTAAGCTTATCCACCGATTCCTTTACTGCCTGTAACGTGTAATCTATTTCTTCAACCGTATTGTGCCTTCCCAGGGAAAAACGAATCGCTCCCCGGGCCGTCTGTTCAGACATTCCTGTGGCCATAAGAACATGGGAAGGATTCATGGAGCCGGAACTGCAGGCGGAGCCGCTGGAAGCAGCTATTCCTTTAAAGTCCAGGCTTAGCAGCAGTGCCTCCCCCTCAATATATTCAAAACTTACGTTTACATTTCCCGGCAGCCTTCGGGTAGGATGGCCGTTAAGCTTCGCCTCTTCCATCTCCAGGCAGCCCTGAATCAACCGGTCCCGAAGAGATTCCATTCTACGGGTATTCTCCTCCAGCTGAGAATAAGCCAGTTCCATGGCTTTGCCCATTCCAATGATGCCAGGAATATTTTCCGTGCCTGCCCTCATTCCTTTTTCCTGCCCACCGCCATGGGTCAGGCGGTTAACCTTCGTTCCCTCTCTGACATAAAGCAGCCCAACCCCTTTGGGCCCGTAAAATTTATGGGCTGACAGGGCCAGCAGGTCAACATTGAGGGTTTCTACATTTACCGGTAAATTTCCTACCGCCTGAACCGCATCTATGTGAAATAAAACATTGCTTTCTCTGGCAGCCCGGCCGATTTCTTCCACCGGCTGAATGGTTCCTACTTCGTTGTTGGCATGCATGACTGAGATTAATATGGTATTGTCCTGCAGAGCATCCCTGACATCGTCAGGATCAACCATGCCGTGCTGATCCACAGGAAGAACAGTTACTTCAAAACCTTCCTCCTGCAGAGCCAGGCAGGTATCCAGTACCGCATGATGTTCCACAGAAGTAGTAATGATATGGTTTCCCCTGTCCTGCAGTGCTCTGGCGGCTCCAACAATAGCCATGTTGTCCGCCTCTGTCCCTCCGGAGGTAAAATATATTTCTTCGGGCTTTGCTCCCAGGAGGAAAGCCATTTTTTCTCTGGTCTCTTCCACCGCTTTCCTGACCTCTCTGCCGAAAGTATGGGCGCTGGAGGGGTTGCCATAATTTTCTTTCAAAAAGGGCATCATGGCCTCCAGGGCTTTTTCTTCCAGAGGGGTAGTAGCCGCATTGTCCATATAGATTCTATCCAAACCAGTTAACCTCCTTACGCTGATACCATGAGTTGTTATAAGATTTTTACCGGGCTTAATTCTATGGTTAATATTGTTCTTAATTGTTTATATTTCTACTGCTGATCATATCTTCCAGGGTGATATCATCTAAAACTTCGTTCATTCTGTCCCTTAGCTTTTCCCAAACTCCCCGGGTTAAACATTCCTGGGTCCTTTCACAGCAGGAAGCCTCTGAACCCTCCGCCACACATTCCATGGGAGCAATAGGCCCTTCCAGAGCCCTGACCACGTCACCTATCTTAATTTCTGAAGGAGACCTGGCCAGTTTATAGCCACCCCTGGCACCCCTGACACTGCTGACCAGCTCAGCTTTTCTCAAATCCAGAAAAATCTGTTCCAGGTACTGGGGAGAAATTTTTTCCCTTTGGGCGATTTCCCTGATGGATGTTGGGCCGTCCCTAAAATTTAACGCCAGAACCACCATGGCCCGGACTCCATATTCTCCTTTGGTTGTTAATTTCACAAAAAAAGCACCCCGTTTTATAATTTTTAAAAGCTTTGCCCAGCGTAAAAACATTTCTTAAATTCTTAGCATTTAACTCGGGATTGCAGTCATAAAAAATATCTGAGTAATTTACTCTGATATAAAATAGATTATCAGAAGCACTTTTATGTGTCAATATCTATGCTGAGAATTTCTATCTATCGTTCCCGCTGCGGCATTATTCGGCGAAAGCCTGAGCAATGGCATATTTTCCATCATGAGAAATAGATAGCCATATCTTTGAAATCCCCAGTTGTTTTGAACGTAATGCAGCCTTACCGCTGAGTAAAACGTGGGGTTTGCCGGTCTGGTCATTAAAAATTTCTATCTCCCGGAATCCTGTTTTTCCCCAACCTGCACCCAGGGATTTCATCACAGCTTCCTTGGCTGCAAATCTGCCTGCCAGGTTTGGCCAGGGGTTTTTTTTGGAGAAAACATATTCTTGTTCCCGTTGGGTGAGAATACGGGCTCTCATCCTCAGGGGATATCTTTCATATATTTTCTTGATCCTGTTGACTTCAACAATATCAATTCCAATTCCCTTGACCAAGTCTTCACATCCGTTCATTTATAATTTACCCTTTGGGCAGGTTTTCGGTTTTACATGACAAAACCTTTGGTCTTTCGTAATTTGAAAATAAATGTCTGTTTTGATAAAAAAATTATCCGTGGTAAGAAAACTTTACCAGATAAAGAAAGGTCATGCAACCTGATATGGGTTTGCGGTCTTGATTGCATGTAGAAAAGCCTTTAAAGGGTTTTATCAACACTCAAAGGCTTTTATATTCACATTTAAACCTGCAGGTTTAAAATTTAGAATTTTGGAATACATTATTCTTTCTACCCGGGTGCCAGGCATAGCTCAACCTTTACTGCAGCGGTGTTTTATCCGTAGCTTTTCGGTTTCCGATTTTCTCCTTGTCAAATACATGCTCTATACCCCGGACCAGAGTATCCTCCTCCAGGACACTGTACAGGTGATAGGCCAGGTCTTCCCTGTTTAACAGAATTTCTTCTAGCGCTTCAACCGTTCCAAAATCCTGAAGGTCATGGGCCCGTTGAATCTGTTCTCTCATTTTCTGCTGTAATTTCATTTCGTGCTCCAGGTCATTTCTAAGCATATCCCTCATGGTGTAACGTCCTTCTGCTTCATGCTTGAGATAAGACAGCTCGTGTTGAGTTACCGGATGAGCCGTGGGAATTCCGCCCAGACGAGCAATTCTTTCACCTATTTTGTCAATGTGTTCTACGGTTTTTTCTACATGTTCATCCAGCAGGTGATGCAGGGAAAGAAAGGATTCCGGTCCCTCCGTCAGCCAGTGGTGCTTATTGTACTGGTGAAGGGCCACATGCAGGGCACAATTGTGTTCATCCAGTTTCTGAGCCATTTCCATGCGAATCTCATGGGGCAGGCTTATGCCGGAGCCCTTAACGGTTTGCGGCTCCTGCCTTTTTACCATGGGATGATCAGGTTTCATTCCGGGAAGATTCATTTTTTGCTTATCTTTATTTACATCCAGTTGATCCATTCTAATATTCCTCCTGTACATAGTTTGAATTATTTTTAGTATTTTTATATCTAGAGATAAATATGTAGAAAAAATTAAATTGCTGATTTACCTATCCATTATCATTAACCTGGCAAATTTAAAAAAAACGCTGTTTTTTTCAGGGAAAACGGTGACTGGCAGCTTTAATGTTCTGAATTTTCTCAACATTTTTAATATTTTTAATATTTATATTTTTACGAAGTTTATAACAAGGAAGGTTTTTGGCAGTAAAAAATCGAAAATAAAATATATCGAAACTTGTATACGTATTTATTATATATCTATCTCCTGAAAAGTACATGTTGTTAACTTTTTTCAATTTTCTGAATATTTCAAAGTATTTCTTTTGTCAGTTCTATTAATTTTTTTTAATAAATTCTTCCAGGGGGTGATAGGCTTAGGAATTTGAAGGAATATATGATTTATTCTACTATATTTAAAATCAAGCCTGGTAAATGGAAATACTGTTTCATATTAATATTTCGAGTAATGATGTATTAGGGGGTGTTTCCCGAAAATATTTGAAATAAGTAACTTAAGCTGCATTACCCGGGTTTGCTGCAGCCCGGCCTTTGGTATTATCAAGTTCTTACAAAGTTTTCTTTATTATATTATCAAATGGTTATATTTATACGGCAGCGAAAAGCTTTGAATGCAGTAAATGCAGCAGGATTTAGTTCACAATGTTTTTTTACTTAACTTAGAGAAGAGGAGTGAAGTTATGTCTAATACTCAAACTAAAGAAAACCGGGGATGGATTGTAGCGCTGGCAGGGATGGGTATCAACCTGGCCCTGGGTGTGCTTTATTCCTGGGGTGCTTTCCAGGGAGTCCTGGTAGCCGAACCCTATAACTGGACGGCAACCCAGTCACAGATTCCTTACATGATTGCTTGTTTTATTTTTGCCACCTCTATGGTTCCCGGCGGTCGTCTTCAAGACCAGATTGGCCCCAGGAAGGTTATCATTGCCGCAGGGATAGCTGCCCTGGTGGGGTTAGTTCTGTCCGGGTACTTAATTACCCCGGTAGGTTTATCCATTTCCTTTGGTATCATTTTTGGTCTGGCCATGGGATTTGGTTATGCTGCCCCGACTCCCGCTGCGGTAAAATGGTTTGGACCTCATAAAAGAGGGTTGATTTCCGGTATTGTGGTCAGTGGATTTGGACTGGCCGGTATTTATGTAGCCCCTTTATCCAGGTTTCTCCTGGCTCAATACGGGTTGGCACAAACCTTTATCATCCTGGGTATTGCTTACGGTATCGTAATTGTTGTCCTGGCACAGCTGATTTCTAATCCCCCGCCAGGATATATTCCTGAGCCCCCCCCTGAAAGCATTGCCCACAAGTTTCAAGCAAAAGCCAAGGGCGTGCTGGTGGATTGGGATTACAAGCAGATGGTAAAGACGCCTCAATTCTTCGGTTTATGGGCCATGTTCTGTATCGGTACTTTTGCGGGCTTACTGATCATCGGCCAGCTTCGTTCCATTGGATTGGAACAGGCACTGCTGTCCGACGACCTGGCCTTCTGGCTTATTTCTGTCTACGCTCTTTTCAACTGGGCCGGACGGATTGGATGCGGTATTATCGGGGACAAAATCGGAGCTAAAAATACCCTGATTATGATGTTCGTACTTCAAGTTGTTGTTTTCGCCCTGTTTGGAACATTTAGCACAGCTGTTCCCCTGTTTATTGGCACCTCCCTGGTGGCCTTTGCCTTTGGTGGGATGCTTACCATATTCCCGGCCATTACCGCCAACTATTTCGGTGTTAAAAACCTGGGCGTTAACTACGGCCTGGTATTTACCGCCTGGGGCGGCGGCGGTGTCTTCGGCCCGCTGGTAGGAGGTATTGTAAGGGATATGACCGGAACATACGGTTTAAGCTATACCATCTCTGCTGTCCTCAGCGTAGTAGGTATTATCCTGGCCGTAACCATGAAAGCTCCCAAAGAGATTCACGAAGAAGAACCGGTCACTGCCAGTTCTTAATAACCGTGTTTAATTAGGGGTAATTTGTTGAAATAAACACGCATATATTGCTTTTTAACAGGAAAGACTTAACAGAAAATAGTCATATAAGCCGCAGGGAGCATGCTCCCTGCGGCTTTATTATTTAAACGAGAATGCCCTTCTCTAAGCAAAGCTAAGGTAGGGGAAGAGTGGGGCGCTGTTGAGCTGCTGTTTGGGATGCAAATTTACTGCCGATTTGGTATACTCATTTTGTTGAATACAAGGTACAATACACATATTATAAACGTAAAGGAGATTCTCATGAAATTAATCGTTAACGCAGATGATTTTGGTTATGACCCGGGGATCAATGGGGGCATTGTTCATGCTTTCCAAAACGGGATTGTTACCAGTACCACCTTAATGGCAAACCAACCATACACCGGGGAGGCGGCAGAGCTGGCCCTGCAGAACCCGAAGCTGGGTGTAGGGCTCCACGTGAATTTGACCCGGGGAGAACCCATATCACCGGCAGGTGAGGTCCGCGGGCTTTTAAACGAAGCCGGATTCTTCATGGAACCTGACCATTTTTACCAGCAGGACATTAAAGAGGAAGAAGTCAGCCGGGAAATCCAGGCTCAGCTGGACAGAATTCATGAATTAAAGATTAAACCAACTCATATGGATGCACACCATCACCTGCAGTTTCATCCGGTAGTCCTGGAGGTCCTGATTAAAATGGCCAATGAATATGGGATTCCTCTGAGGCATGTGGACCATAATACCCTGACACGCTTCCGTAAAGAAAACATTCCTACCCCGGACATTTTCGTAGAAGAGTTTTTTGGAGAGGGGGCAACGCTGGATAACTTGATTTTCATGCTTACGGAAATTAACAAAAGGAGCCCAGGGGGCACCGTTGAAGTGATGTGTCACCCGGGCTTTATGAATGACTTTTCAGCAGAAAGTTCCTATCGTGACTCCCGCCGGAAAGAGCTGGAGATTTTGTGTTCTCCAGAGATAAAAAATGTAATCCACCGTCTAGATATTCAACTAATCAGTTATAATAACCTTAAAAGAAATTTTTAAGGTTTTTTACCGGGCTAAAAGATACTGTTGACTACCAGCTCTGCCAAAGGAATGGTGGTAAAACCGGGGAACAGCCCCAAAAGAATGCAGCACAGGGCCAAAACCACGGCAGGATATAAAAGCAGGGGTTTTTCTTCCGGCAGATTCTCTTCCTTCTCAAAACCATTCTTTTCCCAAAACGCTGTAATTACCACAGGCAGATAGTAGACAGCGTTTAAAACAGCACTGATAAGCACTATGGAAATAATTACTGCCGTCTCAATTCCTCCCCCGATTTCCAAACCTGCCCTCAATAAATACAGCTTTATTAAATAACCGCAGATGGGAGGAATCCCTATCAGTCCCAGGGCAGCGATGGAAAAGGCCCTCATGGTCCTGGGGTATTTTCTTCCTATCCCCGCCATTTGGCTGATCCTGGTTTTACCGGTCATGCTGATAATGATTCCCGCGCAGAAAAACAGGGTTATTTTTAAAAATGCATGGTTGAAAAAGTGAAGCATGGTTCCAGTCAGGGCCGCGGGCATTAAAAGAACGGTGCCCAGAGTAAGGTATCCCATCTGGCTGATGGTAGAGTAGGCCAGCCGCAGCTTTAATTCGTCCTGCTGCAGAGCCCGCAGGGAACCTGCAATCATTGTAAAAATAGCAAAAAACACCAGGGCCGGGTATAAACCCGAAGCCGCTACCCAGTCAGGACCATAGACATAGTGTACCAGTCGGACGATGCCGAATACCCCGGTATTGACTACAGCCACAGCGTGAAACAATGCGCTGACCGGAGCCACAGCTACCATGGCACCGGGAAGCCAGCCGTGGAAGGGGATCATGGCCGCTTTAACGGAAAAACCTAAAAACCCTATTGCGAAGGCCAGGGTCAGATGAAATGCCAGATCGGGCGAAATACCATTTGCCAATCCCCCCGGGATGAAGGTAAGCTGAGGGATTATCCCCTGGTTCATGAGACCCTGGAGAACAATTACCGTATAGAGAATCATAGCTCCGCTGGCCACCGAGTAATACACATAATTCAGTGTTGCCTTCCGGGCTTCTTCTGTCTGTTTGTGAGCTACCAGGGGAAAGGTGGTCAGGGTCAGCAGTTTATAAAAAATAAACAGGGTGAACAAGTTACCTGCAAAAGCTATCCCGCAGGCCACTCCCAGATTCAACACATAAAAGGTAAAAAAGCGCCGCTGGTTTCGATGTTCTTCCATATACCCCGTAGCGTAAATGATGCTAAAAATCCATAGAGTACTGCAGACCAAAGCAAACACAGCGGAAAAAGCGTCGGCCCTCAAAACAAATTCCGCCCCTGCCAGGCTGAAAAAGACCATTTCCATAGCTTCACCGGAAGCAATTCTCCCCACCATACTGAGAACTACCACAAAACTAACCAGAACAGTAATTACAGCCGCTTTACTTCGAGCGGCATGCTCCTCTTCTTTTATAAAGCCTGTGATTACAGCCCCCACAGCAGGTATTAACACAGCGGTCAAGGGTAACAGCCACAGCATAAACGACCCCTCCTTCCTTTATAAAAAGCACAAAAATAATAGGCCTTATAAAAGTGACAATACTTATTGAGGTAATAGAATTATGGAAGTATCGGAATGCCTTGTGAATTATTTAACTTGTTTTCAGGAGGCGCTGAAAATACAGTGCCTTTAATATATGTATATAATTCTTATATGCTTTATATTCCTCACCTTATCTGCACATTCCTTCTTTATTGAGAATTCTTAATCTTAATTATTACCCTTCTCCGCACCTGGGGCCGTGTCCTTACTGCCTGATTGCCCAGAAAAATTTAAAAAGCAATAATTTATTGAAGCTTTAAAATGTCCTTGTGAATATTTAAATGAAAATTCATGCTTGCAAAATTAAAAAAAGCTAAAAATAATAACCACCCTTTTAGATGCAGGGTGGCTGTTAAAAAATTGTTGTGGGGGGATATTTCACTGCGATAGGTTCTATTAATACATCAAGCTTTTAATACATCAAGCTTTTAATACATCAAGCTTTTAATACATCAAGCTTTCCATAATCCGTGAATGTTGCAGTATTCCCGGGCTTTCAGCTGAGCTTTGTCGGCATTTACTTGAAATACCGCCTCTGGAACATCCCCGGGCTTTAAGAACTGCCGGTATACCTTACCATTAACAATCAGCTCAATCCACTCTATGTAGTGTTTTTCCTCCATTGGATGCGGTTCACTTCCCACTTTTACTTTTACCTCACCGTCACCTGTTTCAATTACGGGAACATGTTTTTCGTAAGCTGCATCCACGGTGTTCTCCGTCATAAGCTCCATGTCTTCTTCGCAGCAGACTAAAGTACCTTTACCGGCATGTACCACTTCCACAATATTGGTACAGACCTGGCATTTATAAATCTGAAGTAACTCCGTCATTTTTACACCTCCATTTAATTTCTCCTTCCCATTTGGAAGGTTCTCCGGCTGAATTCCGTCAGGACTTCTTCCTTAATAGAAAATATATCAAACCATGGTATCTAAAACAAGGGAACTGCTGATGTAAATATCTTAACAGGCTTTAATTTTATATAATTAAATATTTTCCTTGATTGCCGAAAAATGCCGTGAACTCCTCACGGGATCAATAGACCCCAAGGATTCCCGTTGGTATTTTCTAAAATAAGTTGAAACACTACTCATGCCGTGCTGCCGTTACACCCTGACTGGTGAAACCCTGTCATCCGGTGCAGTGAAAAACGGACAAGGGACCCTGAAATCTCTCCATGTCTTTTAATGATTTAGCCTTTATGCTGATTAAATAGGGTTTCTTTCCCACCTCTATGGTTCCCATATCCTCATGCAGCCCCAAGATTTTGGCTCCATTTCTAGAAGCCATTTCTAAAATTGTCTCCACAGAAAGACCTGCTCTGGCGTAATAACCCATCTCCTGCCAATAACCACTATCCCATCCCACTCCGGGGGAACCGGCATCGGTGCCAATGCCTATCAGCACTCCCATTTGGTGGGCCAGCTGAATTTTTTCCAGGTGATTCTGTATGGTTTTTTTCAGTACCTCAGGGTTGACTCTTCCCTGCTGGCCTCCAGTGCTTTCTGCCTCTTTCAAAGCCGCTGCCACCGGAGCCACCGTTGGCACCCAGGATACTCCCTTTTCCGCCATCCGCTCCAGGGTCCGGGGGGATACAAAGTACCCGTGCTCCACCGAGTGGGCTCCGGCCTCCACGGCGATGCGTACCGCTTCATCCGAGGAAGCATGAACCATTACCGGAAGGTTGTAATCTCCAGCGATTGAGACAATTTCTTTCATCTCCCGCAGGGTAAATTGCGCCGGATCCGTTTCTCCATAAACATTGAAACTGACCAGTCCAGACTGCGCTACCTTTACCTGGTCAACTCCCGCTTCGTTAAGCTGTCGGATTTTATTCCTTACCTCTCCAACCTCCCTGATTCCTCCCCGTCCCAGGAAGGCCCCATAGTGCCCCTCCCGGTAAATGGCCCAACCGGTGGTGACCACCTCAGGGAAACAGCTCATGGGAAGATGCTCGGACCCGGGTTCTTCTTTCCCTGGAGTGCTGCTGCCCAATATTCTTTTACAAAGCTCTTTTGCCTGAATTCCGGTGTTAAAATGATCGCTTCCGTCCCTTACCGCGGCAACTCCGGCAAAGATCACAGAGTTAAGCCTCTGTTCCAGTATCTCATCGGATACCGGACCTATGAATTTTCTGAAACCATGGATACCGTCCAACACCAGGTGTACATGGCAGTCCACAAAAGCAGGGACAATGACTTGATTCTGAGGAATGTTTATCCTAACCGCCTCTGTGGACTGGAAATCTTTTTCTGCTTCAGATATATTCGTAATTCTTTGGATGGATCCATCTTTTATATAGATTCTTAACAGGCAGATATCGCCCTGGATATCCCGGGGGAAGGGCTGATCTGCCAATGAGCTTTTTAAGAAATTCCCCTCTATTATTGTGGGTTTATTCCGTTTCATATAATGAATGTCCAATTGGAAATCCCTCTTTTCAATGATTGTTAATTTCTGCAATCCGGGGTATAATAAGCATTACAATCCAATTAATTATTCTCCATCTGTTAATGATTTTCCTTTCCTCTGGTACTCTTACCTGCGACGTATATTTTTATAAAATTTTTCTTAAAGGAAGTTAGCCATGCTAAATAAGTTAAAGGACCCGGTAAGCGGTTTTTCCCATCTTTTTGGGGCCATTATGTCCCTGGTAGGACTGGTGGTACTGGTATATTATGCGGCCGTGACCGCAACCCCGTGGCACGTAGTGGCGTTCTCCATCTACGGGGCCAGCCTTATTCTTCTCTACACCTTCAGCACCCTGTACCATCTCTTGTTTATCTCGGAAAGAGGGAGCAGCATCTTGAGGCGGATTGACCACATGATGATTTATGTACTGATTGCCGGAACCTATACCCCGGTCTGCCTGATTCCCCTGAGGGGAGCCTGGGGATGGAGCCTGCTGGGAAGCATCTGGGGAATTGCCATTGTGGGAATTGTATTAAAAGTCCTGTGGTTCGATGCCCCCCGCTGGCTGTCTACCCTGTTTTATGCCTTTATGGGGTGGCTGGTGGTAATCGCATTTATTCCCCTGCTGCGAACTATCCCTTCGGGAGGAATCGCCTGGCTGGTGGCCGGGGGAATTCTCTACAGTATAGGGGCCATAATATACGGTGCCAAATGGCCGAAAATTAACTTGAAATATTTTGGTTTCCACGAAATTTTCCACCTGTTTGTGCTGGCAGGAAGCTTCTGCCACTACTGGCTGATGTTACGATATATCCTCTTTCTACGTTAACAACTCCTGAGGACAGCAGGCGCTGTTCTTTTTATTTTATTTCCCTGCAGCACTCATTTCTTTTGTTACATTTTGGTAATAAGGCAGGAGTGTTCTTTCTTTTGTAGAAAAAAGTAAAAAAACAACTGGAGGTGCTGGGATTGCCAACCATAAGTTTTAACGGTCCCAAAATGACCAAAGAACAAAAAGCTGAACTGGTCGAAGCATTTACCGATGCGGCCAGCAGGGTAACAAAAATTCCAAAGGCAGGATTTGTTGTGTACATCCATGAAATAGGCGACGAAAATGTCGGGGTAGGAGGAGAACTTCTCCTGGAGAAAAAAAAGAGGGAAGGAACATTATAAGGGCGGAAATGACAATCGGTGATTGTCAGAAGACACAAAATAAGGAGGTGAAGCTGACGGGTAAATGCCCTGTGCAAACAATTGGCAGTGCATGAGTCCGGATTACCATGAAAGCTCATACGGAATACCTGACTTTTAACACCAAAAAGAGAAGAGAATACATAAACATTACCTCTCAAGTAGAATCAGCGCTGGCCAAAAGCGGAATTCAGGAGGGCATGGTGCTGGTGGCGGCTATGCATATCACCGCCGCAGTCTATATCAATGACGCGGAGGATGGTATTATTCAGGATATCGATGAAATGCTGGAACGCCTGGCTCCTTTTGGCCCCGATTACCTGCACCACCGTACCGGTGAAGACAACGGGGATGCCCACCTGAAAAACATCCTGGTGGGCCACCAGGTAATTATCCCGGTAACCAGCGGCCGGTTGGATTTCGGCCCCTGGCAGCAGGTCTATTATGCGGAGTTTGACGGCCGCCGCCCCAAGCGGCTGATTATTAAAGTGATGGGGGAGTAGAAGTTATAGGGCTGCCTTATTTCCTATTTATGAAGGCAGCCCGTTCGTTATCATTTATAGCATTTTTATTAAACCGCATCTTAGATGCTTATCCTGACTATAACGAATTTACAGCACACCTGAAACCAGGCGGCTCAGTCAATTACCAGGGTCATTTGGGTTGAGTATTCGGCAGGATGTGCTCGGTCATCACTTCTACAAACTTTTCCGGCTCCTCATAGTTTGGGCTGTGGGCTGAATTTTCAAACCAGATCAGCTCCTTGTGAGGAGCCTCCAGGATATCGTAGTACTGCTCCACCAGCTCATAAACGGTCACATAATCATGCCGGCCCATGAGGAAATAAACAGGGACCTCCAGGCGGGGTATTTCTTTTATAAAGTTAAAATCATGCAGTTCCTCCCAAAGAGCGCTGTTGGACAAGAGGTTTCCCCGGACCATGTTTATTGTGTCCCAAAAACTGTATTCGGGAGCCTTTAAAAAATTCCACAGGATACCTAGTTGTGCTCTTGTAGGATTTCTTTCCCCGTAGTCAACCCCTCCGAATTTCTGCAGCCAGTATCTCTGAACCTGAATTCGTTCCAGATAATCCTCCTGCATGTAAGGGGGCGTCCCTATCTCCTCCAGCTGCCGTACAGCTTCTTCCTCCCCCAACCGGTGAGCCTCGTTCAGGGTATACTGGTAAGAAATCTTCTCCCCTTCTTTAAAACTTACAGCCTGTCCAATGCCTGCATAAGCGTAATAAAGTTCGGGATACCGTTGAGCAGCCCGGGTTCCAATAATGGTTCCCCAGGAATGTCCTACCAGATAAATTTTCTCTTCCTCAAAACGGCCCCGTAACAGCTGTGTTAATTCATGAGTGTCGGAAACAAACTGCTCCACCGTAAGGTTTTCTTTAAAAACATCGGGGTTATAAGATTTTCCCGCTCCCCTCTGGTCCCAGTTCACCACCACAAAATATTCCTCCAGCCCAGAATTGTAATGCCGAACCGCAGGCATTTCCGGAGAACCGGGCCCGCCGTGAAGAAAAAGCAGCACCGAGTTATTCCGGTCCTGTCCCCGGATAGAAATCCACTGTTCCACTCCTCCCAGGGTTACCTGTTCAAGTGTTTCAATGCCCTCCGGCGTGTCAATACGAAAGGCCTGTCCCGTCTGATACCTGTGATAACCCCTGTATATGGAAAAAACAAGTAAAGTTGTGATAAGCAGCACCACTGCCGGTACCACTACAAACCTGGCCAGAATGGATAAGGCTTTCTTCATTAACCTGCCCCTCCTTTATGAATGCACTATTCTAAAGTAAAATTAAGTTTGAGTTGGAGGTTTACAAGGGCTTTTTCGCTTCAATGGCCGCAGATACTACGTAATCCTCCGCCCTCAGGGTTTCTGTCCAGTCCTTTATAAAATCTCGGGATTCTTCCTTGGTGCTTATCTTTATCTCCTGAAAACCCGCTGCAGTTAACATCTCCTCCAGGTCTTTAATCAGGCTGGCCCCAGTAATACAAGAGGAATAAAGCTCAGGGTCCTCCAAAAAAATATCAGGAATCGGAGCAGTGGCTACCATATCCGTCATAGCCACCCGGCCCCCCGGTTTTAAAACCCTGAGCATTTCCTGAAATACCCTGGGCTTATTGGTGGAAAGGTTCACCACGCAGTTGGATATGATAACATCGACTGAATTGTCTGCAGCCGGCAGGTTCTCAATCTCACCCAGGCGGAATTCTACGTTTTGATAGTTCCCCTGTTCTGCATTTTTGCGGGCCTTGTCCAGCATTTCGGGAGTCATGTCCACCCCAATGACCTTTCCCTCTTCCCCCACTTTCCCGGCAGCCAGGAAGCAGTCCAGCCCCCCACCGCTGCCCAGGTCCAGCACAACTTCCCCAGGTTTTAACAAAGCGATAGCCTGGGGGTTCCCACAGCCCAGGCCCATGTTGGCCCCCTCCGGCAGAGATGAGATATCCTCTGGGGAATATCCCAGTTTTTCCGCATATTCCATAGTTGAAAAATCTTTCTCACAGCAGGAGGAAGTGGGAAAACAAGAATCCGCCTCTTCTTTGGCGATTTTGCTGTACATCTTTTCCACCTGCCTCCTCATGTCTTTGTCCTTGTTGCTCATTGTTTTACTCTCCTTTTTTCCAGTAATGCAGTGCTTGTCTATCTTTTTCGACATGTGACGCCCATTTCCTGTTATGCGTAAAGCATTTTCTCTCTGTGGCTAAGGTAAATGTTCTGATTTTCTTTAATTAACTTTATTAAAAAAAGATAATTCTTTTGAGTCAGAACTCGTTTGATTTCCCTCCCTGCCTGACCTTAAATAACAGCTTACATATTAATTCCTAGAAACTGGCACATAAACTGTATCGCGGCAATAATTACTTGGGAGGGCGCGGGAAACAGAATGTCCTCCAGGGCGGTGACGGCATATACGGAAGCCAGGGCCCATAAGAAAATAAATGCCCCCAGGTCCTTCCACAGGCGGTTGGCAAACAGGGACGGAGCCTGTATAAAAAAAATTATAATCATTAGCAGGATGACAACCAGTAACAAACCGCACACCTCCAGGGATTCTTAATAATTTACCTTCGTATGCTCTTAAAAAATCTTGCAGGTTAAAACTGTTAATATCACCTGATTCTTATAGTATCTTTAACCAGGCCTGTTCTCCTGACATTGGCATCCACCAGGACCTCCACCTCTATTTCCGGAAATATTTCATCCCAGCGGCCCTCCAACCTTTCCCAATCCCGGGGGAGGGTCCGGTAAATAAGGTTGCCAAAACCTAAATTATCGGAATTAAATTCCTCTTGACATTTTCTTACAG
>SKNC01000004.1 GCA_007120745.1 Bacillota bacterium | reverse complement strand
GTGAAGATAGCGGAGGGGCCACACCCGTTCCCATCCCGAACACGGAAGTTAAGCCCTCCAGCGCCGATGGTACTTGGGACGCGAGTCCCCGGGAGAGTAGGTCTTCGCCGGGAATTATTTTAAAAGAGGACCCTTTACGTAATGTAAGGGGCCTCTTTTTTAGTTGTGTGCCTGGGCATGGGCGTATGCTCCAGGGAATTATTGACGTTTGTCAAATATGATTGCTCAAGAATTAATTGCCTAAGTGGAGATTCAGTACTAAATCCATGGGCTTGCCGCCTTCAGGAGTCAAAATAGCTTGAATATTAAATAGAATGTCATTTTTGAGAAAAACATTTAAAAAATATTGAAGGGGGAAGGAATCTATGATACTATATCAGTAAATACTAATATAGTCATAAAAGGGCAGGTGATAAATAAATCTTTATCTATTGTTTTCCATGAGGAAAAGAAAATTAACTCTAATATTTAGTTTGTTAACTACATTTTATATAAGCTAAATAAACAAATCAAATTAAGGAGGGAAATTGTATGGCTTTGGAAGAGCAAGCCAAGAAGGCAAAAACCCTGGGGGTATTTGAAAAATATTTAACTCTCTGGGTGCTGATCTGTATGGCAGTGGGAACACTGTTGGGTTTTGTTTTTCCCGGATTTGCATCAGCCTTAGACCGGATGCAGGTTTATAATGTTTCCATTCCCATCGGTATTTTGTTATTTTTTATGATTTATCCCATTATGGTCCAAATTGATTTTAAAACTGTTGTGGAGGCCATAAAAGCCCCCAAACCGGTTATCATTACCTTAATTATTAACTGGGCCATTAAACCCTTTTCTATGGCGTTAATTGCCTGGTTTTTCATGCGGGTTGTGTGGGCACCCTTTATTCCTGCTGATGCAGGAGATATGTATATTGCAGGTATGATTCTTTTAGGGATAGCTCCCTGCACGGCCATGGTATTGGTTTGGAGTTACCTGGCCCGGGGTAATATGGGGCATACCCTGGTTATGGTTGCCATAAACTCATTAACCATGCTGTTTTTATATGCTCCACTGGGTAGTTTGTTGTTAAGCGTGGCGGATGTTCCCGTTCCGTTTCTCACAATTATCTTATCAATCGCCTTCTATGTTGGTCTTCCTCTGGTGGCGGGTTATATTACCAGGACACGGTTAATTCAAAGCAGGGGGATAGAATGGTATGAAGGGGTTTTCCTTCGCTCCATGGGTAGAATTTCTGTTTTTGCGCTGCTGGTAACATTAATTGTGTTGTTTATCCTGCAGGGTGAGGTAATTGTAAGATCTCCGCTGGTTATTTTAATGATTGCTATCCCACTAATTATTCAGACCTTTTTAATCTTTGGAATTGGGTTTTGGGTTTGTAAGCTTACAAAGGTTTCTTATGAGGACATGGCTCCCACATCAATGATTGGAGCCAGCAACCACTTTGAAGTAGCTATTGCCGTAGCGGTAATGCTCTTTGGCCTGGGGTCCGGTGCTGCACTGGCAACTGTAGTGGGAGTGCTTATCGAGGTTCCCATTATGCTGCTGCTGGTGAGAATTTGTTTACGTTTTAAGCATCTATTTCCCTCCAGGGAGGAACTGTTAGCAAAGAACTGATAATAAACAACTGACAATAAAGGAAAATTGATTAAAAGGAGGCAGTGTTCATGTTTAAGAAGGTGATGTTGGCTACAGATTTTTCTCCTCCGGCGGAACAGCTGTTTAACTGTCTGGAGGAATTGAAAATGTTGGGAACGGAAGAGGTTTTACTTCTTAATGTAGTTAGACCTACGGGAATGGCCATGCAAATGCAAGAAAAAATATTTAAAAAGCTGGAAAAGAGGAAAGAAATTCTGGAGGAGAAAGGTTTTAATGTAACGATAGAAGCTCCTATTGGGTTTGCTGCCACTGAAATCAAGGAGATTTCCACGAGAGAAGATGTTTCTTTGATTTTAATCGGCTCCAAGGGTGAGGGTTTTTTACTGAGGATGCTGCTGGGCAGCACAGCGGCAGATCTCTTACGCGTAACAGACAAACCCATTCTGTTGGAAAAGTATCAAGAGATGGATGGAGTTGAGGAGTGTAAAGCCTTTTGTGAACGAAAATTTGTCAAGGTTTTATTTCCTACTGATTTTTCCGACCCTTCTTTAAGAGCTTTTAACAGAATAAAGGAGTTAAAAGGGGTTACTAAACATATTGTTCTGGCTCATGCTGCCGACAAAGGGGTTGGGGATAATACAATTTCCAAGTTGAGGGAAGAAGCCCGTAAGAAATTAAAAGAAATGAAGTTAGAACTGACAGATTCTGGTTTTCAGACTGATGTTCGTATCCGGGCAGGGATTCCCTCTGAGCAGATAATCGATATTGCCAATGATGATGAGGTAACTCTAATTGTTTTGGCATCCAGAGGTGAGGGAATTATTAAAGACCTGCTTTTAGGAAGCACTGCAGAGAACATTGCCCGGCACTCTAAGAGGCCGATTCTGCTATTCCCTGAAAGAAAATAATTTCTATGGAAGGTGAACATTACAGTGAACATGAGGAGGGTGATTTATGGTAAAGTGCAGACAATGTGGGATTTTAGATGTATCAGAACCTGGAAAGGCCATCTGCTTCTACTCAAAAAAGGATGTAGGAAATGAAGTGGATGAAGACCGTCACTGCCATATGTTCATTGATAAAAATGAATGCCAGGATGAAGATTTGTCTCCTGCCGGGTATTTAATGCTCCGTAAGGGTGAAATTGAGAGTAAAAAGTGAAGCCTTTTTAGAGGGCCCGTGAGGCCTTATGCAGAATAGTTTCGTAGCTGTTAAAAGATAATAGCTATATTTTTAAAACAAAAGAAAAATAGTGTTTGTTGAACTTAACCGGAGGTGGGGAAATGTTAATAGAAATATTGTCAGGTGGTTTTGAAGCGCTGCGGTATTACCTGTCGGCGCATGTGCTTACCTGTTTGATTCCAGCTTTTCTTATTGCCGGAGGCATTGCTGTTTTTATCTCCAGCACTTCAATATTAAGATTCTTTGGTCCCCAGACCAAGAAACATATATCTTACAGTGTCGGCTCGGTCTCTGGTGTAGTGCTGGCCGTCTGTTCATGCACCATCCTGCCTTTATTTGCAGGTATTTACCGTAAAGGGGCGGGTTTGGGACCGGCGATCACTTTTTTGTATGCCGGCCCGGCCATTAACCTGCTGGCAGTGGTGCTGACGGCCCGGGTTTTGGGGTTTCAATTGGGTGCCGGAAGGGCCATTGGAGCTGTCATTTTTGCCGTTGTCATCGGGGTAATTATGTCCCTGGTGTTTGGGAAAGAGGAAAAGGAAAAGAAAGATAAGTTTGTAGAACTTCCTGAGGATGAGGATGCGAAACCATTGAGCCATATGCTGGTATTTTTTGCACTGCTGGTGGCCATCCTGCTCTTTGGCACTGCCGGGATTTCTACTTTAAGTAAAATTGTGATATTATCTGTACTGATTATTGCGTTGATAATTGTCCTTAAGTTTTGGTATACTCGAGAGGAAGTTTTGGATTGGTTCAGGGAAACTATGAACCTGGTGAGGTTGATATTCCCTATTCTGTTGGTAGGAGTTTTTGTAACGGGGATGCTGCAGCAAATTATTCCCCCGGATTGGATTTCCGGTTATGTGGGGGAAAATACTCTGCAGGCTAATTTCCTGGCTTCCATATTTGGCTCATTAATGTATTTTTCTACATTAACTGAGGTTCCCATATTGGAAGCCCTGAGAAACCTGGGAATGGGAAATGGCCCTTCATTAACCCTGCTTTTGGCCGGTCCTGCCTTGAGCCTGCCTAACATGCTGGCCATAAGAAATATTATGGGGACTAAAAAGACTGCCGTGTATGTTGTCCTGGTGGTGGTTATGGCTACCACAACTGGAATAATTTTCGGGAATATATATCCGTAAATCTTTATTTAAAGGAATGCTCTTTGAGCATCTAAAATGAAACCATTTAAATCAAGGAGGTAAACGAAATGGAAATTAAAGTATTGGGTTCCGGGTGCAGAAACTGTGAAGCTTTGGAGAAGGCTGTTAAAGAGGCATTAAATGAGGTTCAGGTGGATGCTTCTGTTACCAAAGTAACTGACATGGAAGAAATTTTGGAGCATGATGTAATCATGACTCCCGGGCTAATTATTAATGGAAAGGTAAAAGCTTTTGGAAAAGTTCCCAAAAAGAAAGAAGTTGTCAAGTGGATTAAAGAAGAAATGTAACAGTAAAGAGGGGGCTTTGCCGCCCCCCTTTTATCAATAACGATGCATTTTAAAAACTATCAAAAGACAGAGACTTTTACTCTAAATTTTTCATGGAGGGGTAGTTATGCAAAAAGACATTTTACAAAAACAGGCTGCTTATTTTAAAGCGTTGGCGCACCCCACCAGGTTAAAGATTTTGGAACTACTCAGGCAGGGAGAATACTGTGTTTGTGAAGAAATCTGTGTTTGTGATCTGCTGAAAGAGTTGAGGTTGGAGCAGTCCAATGTATCTCAGCACCTGGCGGTTTTAAGAAACCAGGGAATAGTAAATTCCCGCAAACAAGGGATGAAGGTTCTTTACTCTGTAAAAAATCCCGAAGTCTATGAAATTATCGATTATGTTTCAAGAATTAAAAAGCAAGAGATTATGAAAGAAGCATCTCTTTTTAAGCACCTAAATATTTCCGAGGTAGATTGAACTACTCCCACTTAACATCTTCGAGGTTTGAAGAGGGAGATTCCGGCTATCTAACCGAAACCAAGCATCCCGTCAACAAGGGCTTGTAGGCAAATATGGTAACGTAAACACGCTAC
>SKNC01000115.1 GCA_007120745.1 Bacillota bacterium | reverse complement strand
TTGAGGAACGATTGCAACCAGCCGCATATTTTCACCTCCACAGATTCGTTCTATTTATAGTTTGACTTATTTTTAAAAAAATAAACATAGTTTGAAAAAACCATTCTAAAAATACAACGACTGTTGGACAAGCGGACACAGTTCACATTTGTCACATAAATAGTATGGGATAGTGGTAGTGCGTCTACCGGAGACGGTTCTCAACTGTCGCATTAATAGTATGCACATTGATGGCACGTCAATGAGTAATGATTCTACAGGTACAATCAGTCATAAGAAGCATAAACTGTAAAAGATTCAAAATTTTAAATGGATTCACTTATTGACAATAAACATTTTGATTAATATAATTTTATTAACAATTAAACAGCAGTAAATGTAAACAGGTGCCGAATGTGGAGAATAGGGAATCGGGTTAAAATCCCGGGCGGTCCCGCCACTGTAACCAGGGAGTCCTCTGTATTAACCCACTGTTCAAAAAGAATGGGAAGGGACGGAGGATGATGAAAGGGAGCCAGGAGACCTGCCTGTTTATGAGTTGGCTTTCCCCGTGGAGAGGAAAGCTTGCTGTAGGATGATGGTAAAATCCTCGGCCCAAATCTTATTTTTGGTCGGGGGTTTTTTATTTTAAAAAATCACCGACGACAAAAAATATCAGGAGGAGAAGACATGGAAAAATTTCAAGAAACGCTGCAAAAAATTTTACCTGTTAACGGAGAGGTGATGGAGAAAACCCAGGAACGGTTGGATGACCTGACTAAGCCCCCGGGAAGCCTGGGGGTAATGGAATGGATTGCCAAAAAAATCGCTGGAATTACCAACGAAGTAAAGCCGGGAATCCCTCAAAAAACATGCATACTTATCGCCGGTGACCATGGGGTGGTGGCAGAAGGGGTCAGCGCTTACCCCAGTGAAGTCACCCCTCAGATGGTGATGAATTTCATTTCTGGAGGAGCTGCCATGAATGTTCTTTCCCGGCATGCGGGGGCAGAGCTGATTATCGTGGATATGGGTGTGGCCGGCGATCTTCCGGATATGCCTTTATTAATCAAAAAAAAGGTTGCCTATGGAACGGAAAATATGTGCAGAGGTCCGGCTATGACCCGGGAACAGGCATTGAAAGCCATAGAAAATGGCATTGAAGTGGCGGAAGAAGTGATTCAACGGGGAACAGGTATTATAGGTATCGGAGAAATGGGAATTGGAAATACCACTCCCAGTACCGCTATTATTTCCTTGTATTCTGGAAAGCCGGTGGAGGAGGTAGTGGGTCGCGGGACCGGGGTAGATGATGAACGGTTGAAAATCAAGATCAATGCCATAAAGAGGGCGGTAGAGCTGAATAAGCCTGAGACGGCAGACCCTATCGATGTCCTGTCCAAGGTGGGCGGATATGAAATTGCTGGATTAACCGGTGTAATCCTGGCCTGTGCAGTCCACCGGGTTCCGGTGGTAATTGACGGCTTTATCTCCGGGGCAGCTGCCGTAATTGCTGGTGCATTAAATGCAGAGGTCAAAGATTATCTTATCGCCTCTCACCTTTCGGAGGAACCGGGCCACAGAGCCATGCTGGACTATCTGGGGTTAAACCCGATGCTTTACATGAACATGCGCCTGGGTGAGGGAACAGGGGCAGCCCTGGCCATGAACATCATTGATGCTTCCTTAAAGATATTAAACGAAATGGCAACCTTCTCCGAAGCAGGAGTGTCAGAAAAAATCGAGGATGAACAAAAAGTCTAGGAACCAGGGGAACAAGAGGGACAAGGGGACAGGTCCCTCGTCCCACCAAATTATGTATATTTTGTTCGCTAAGCGCTAAAAGTACTGGAATCTGGCTCTAAAGCGTATATTGACTTATATTGGTCATTCTTTGCTTTAAGAGCGTCTATACAGCGGCTTTGTTTATACAGGGCCGCTTTCTCCTTAGTAATAATCCGAAAAACCATACATAAGGAGCATCAAAAAAAATGGGACAAGGGACCTGTCCCCTTGTCCCATTTTATATAACGAAAGCGTTGGTTGTAATGTGAAAAATTGCTCATATTTCGTAATATGAAAGCAATTTTCTTGACGATACTTTTAAGGACGTTTATAATCAAAACTAGGTATTGCTTGAAACCTGATTGCATCATGTAAAAAATGGATATCTGGTTAAAAAAGTAAGCGGAGTAAACTTCTGCAAAGACGCAAAAGCCTTAAACCTCTGCTTTTTTATGGGCTTTTCCGCCTTTGTAACGGGTTTATGCTCAAGCAAAGGGGCTTTCAGCAAACTATTACAAAGGAAAAGGAGGGAGAAAGGTAAGGTGTTTTGGGTGTTCTAATTAACCCTTGACTAGTTACCGGAGTCAAATGAATGTAGACATAACAAAAATTGACCAGATTGTCGAAAAGTATAAGGACAAGGATGACGTACCATATATTTCAATTCTACAGGATATAAATGATGAATACCGTTATCTACCGGAAGAAGCCCTTCACAGGGTTTCTAAAAAGATGGAAGTCCCCATGAGCCATCTTTACAGCCTGGCTACTTTCTATAAATGTTTTAGTCTCGTGCCAAGGGGAGACCATGAAATCCAGGTTTGTATGGGAACAGCGTGCCATGTCAGGGGAGCTTCCCGTATACTGGAAAAATTGACCCGGGACCTCCAGGTCAGGCCAGGGCAGACTTCAGAGAACGGCAAGTTTTCCCTGGATACAGTAAACTGCGTGGGAGCATGCGCGCAGGGTCCGCTGGTGGTATTTGACGGAAAATATGTTGGAAAACTAACGCTAAACAAGATTGAAAAGCTGCTGGGGGGAAATCATGAAAAAGATAAAAAGACCAGCTGAGTTGGAGGAATTAAGAAAATCAATTATTGACCGCAGGGATCCGGACAAGCCCAGCGTGGCTGTCTGCTGTGGTACAGGATGTGCAGCTTCAGGGGCTCTGGATGTGGTGTCATCCCTGGAAAATAAATTAAAAGAAAAAAATATTGAAGCGAACCTGGATACCAAGATAACTGGCTGTCATGGTTTTTGCGAACAGGGTCCTTTGATGGTTATCAAGCCGGGTAATATTTTTTACTGCAAAGTTCAGCAGGAAGATGTAGAAGAAATTGTTGAAAAGACGATTATAAAAGGTGAAATCATTGATCGGTTGTTATATGTAAATCCCGTTACAGGGGAAAAGATTGTAAGAGAAGATGACATACCATTTTATAAAAAACAGTACCGCCTGATATTTGCCTATAACGGCAAGCTGGTTCCCACGGAAATTGATGATTATATAGAACTGGGAGGTTACAATGCCTTAAGGAAAGTGCTGGAGGACATGTCTCCGAAGCAGGTGGTTGCCGAAGTTCAAGCATCAGGCCTTCGGGGTCGTGGCGGAGGAGGATTCCCCACGGGAATAAAATGGCAGTCCTGTTATGATGCGCCGGATACTCCCAAATATTTAATCTGTAATGCAGATGAAGGAGATCCGGGTTGTTTTCAGGACGGTTATCTTTTGGAGGGAAATCCCCATTCTGTGATTGAGGGAATGGTTATTGGAGCTTATGCGGTGGGGTCAAAGCAGGGATATATTTATGTAAGAAATGAATACCCGCTGGCCATTAAAAACTTCCGTATTGCCGTTGAACAGGCCCAGGAATACGGTCTCCTGGGAGAAAATATTATGGGAAGCGGCCTGGATTTCGATATTCGTATCAACAAGGGTGGAGGAGCTTTTGTCTGCGGGGAATCCAGTGCTTTGATTGCTTCCATTGAAGGTAATGTAGGAGAACCTCGGGACAAGCACACTCATGCCACAGAAAGAGGGTTGTGGAACAAGCCTACGGTTTTGAACAATGTTAAAACCTGGGCCAATATTCCAGTTATCATTAATAATGGCGCTGAATGGTATTCGCAGATTGGGACTGAAACCAGTAAAGGGACCATGATATTTTCTCTTACTGGTAAAGTGAATAACACCGGTTTGGTGGAAGTTCCAATGGGCATCAGTTTAAGAGACTTGGTGATAGATATTGGCGGAGGAGTGCCTCAGGGCAAAAAGATTAAAGCAGTACAGACAGGCGGCCCTTCAGGTGGATGTATTCCGGAAAATCTGCTGGACATACCCGTGGATTATGAAAAATTAACCGAAGCAGGTTCCATGATGGGTTCCGGCGGAATGATTGTTCTGGATGAAAGTGCCTGCATGGTGGATGTTGCCAAATACTTCCTTGCCTTTACCCAGGATGAATCCTGCGGAAGCTGCTTTTCCTGCCGGGAGGGTATTACCAGGATGCTGGAAATTTCGGACCGCATAACCATGGGACAGAGTTCTATGGAGGAACTGGAGCTTTTACAGGAATTAGCCGAGGTAGTGAAGGATTCTTCCATGTGCGGCCTGGGCCAGACCTGCGCGAATCCCGTGCTTTCAACCATACGATATTTTGAAGACGAATATCGAGTTCACATCCTGGAGAAAAGATGTCCGGCAGGAGTATGCCGAGATTTAATCAGCTTTAGAATTGACCAGGATTTGTGTAACGGCTGCAGGGCCTGTGTAAAAAAATGTCCGGTGGAAGCAATTCAAGGAGAGAAGAAAGAACCACATACCATTGTACAAGACCTTTGCACCAGGTGCGGTATCTGCCTGGAAACCTGCAAGTATGATGCCGTTATCAAAGAATAGAGGTGTGATTATATGGTTAATTTTACTTTAAACGGTTTGGAAGTTTCCATGGAAAAAGGAACTACCCTTTTGGAAGCAGCTAACTTTTATGGAATTGAAATCCCCACCCTCTGCCATGATGATAGCCTCAGCACTTATGGTGCCTGCAGGTTGTGCCTGGTTGAGATTGGAGTTCCCGGACGTTCACGGCTGGTGTCCTCCTGCACGTATCAGGCCCGGGAAGGT
>SKNC01000065.1 GCA_007120745.1 Bacillota bacterium | reverse complement strand
TATTGTTGAATTACTCATTATTTTTTCCTTTTTTGATAGATTTAATATATCACATGTAAATCTTTTAAGCAAGAAATTTTTAACCTTTGAAAATTCTGAGAAATCAGACCTTTTCCCTTATCTCGATCTCCTGAATAAAGGTTTTAAAAAGCTTCAGCATATCTGGATCCCTGGGCCACATGGTTTCCGGATGCCACTGCACCCCCATCACCAGATTCTCACCGGTACTTTCCAGGGCCTCCACCACTCCGTCTGAAGCATGGGCACAGGAGGTTAACCCATTGGCCAGCCGTTTTACCGACTGGTGATGAAAACTGTTTACCCGAAGGTTCTCCCGCTTAAAAATCGAAGCCAGGCGGCTCTGGGGCGTGATGTAAACACTGTGGGTGGGATACCAGCGGGGAGCCTGCTGCATATGTTTTACGTTTTTTTTATTTCGCATTCCAATATCCTGGTAAATAGAACCTCCGGCAGCCAGGTTAATCATCTGCATACCCCGGCAGATGCCTAAAAGGGGAAGCCCGGAGTTCAATGCCTGTTCCGCCAGGGTAATTTCCAGGTAGTCCCGGGGGGGTTCTATTTCTCCCTGTTCCGGAACAGGTTCCTCTCCAAATAACAAAGGGTCCGGATCTCCACCACCGGACAGTATAATCCCGTCAAAAAGACGAGCCAGTTCCTGAATATTTTCCACTTTTTCCAGGGTAGGTATAATCAAGGGGATTCCCCCCGACATCTCCACCGCCCCGGTATACCACAAAGAAACCCGGTTTACCTTTTCCTCCTCCTGGTGAACAGAAGTAATTCCAATTACAGGCTTTCTCATATAATTCCCTCCCATTTATCAATTTCCAACCATGCAACTATGGGGACGGTTCTGCCGGTCATGAGGAACCGACCCCATTATTAACATCCATGATTCGTCTTCTTTTTTACCGAAAAAAATAAAAACGTGAATCCCTCACGTTTTTATATATTCAATAAAAGTTTACATTAGTAAAGCAAAATGATGTTGGAAGAAATTTATAGGTTTGGTACATTTGAGAAATGATATATTATAAATTAATTAATTTGCATTATTATCAATGAAATAGTTAAAAATCTATAAGTCCGAGACTAATTCTCAGGGCTTCATTTACCTTTACCATAATTTTTTCATCCAAATTCGTTACCTTTTCCCGAAGCCTTTGTTTGTCAATCGTTCGAATCTGTTCCAGCAGAATTACAGAGTCTTTCTCCAGCTGGTTACTTTTTGATTCAATCTCCACGTGGGTGGGAAGTTTCGCTTTTTCAATCTGAGAAGTGATGGCAGCTATGATCACTGTGGGACTGTATTTATTCCCAATATCATTTTGAATCACCAGTACCGGTCTAACCCCGCCCTGTTCGGACCCTACCACGGGGCTTAAATCAGCATAGAAAATATGCCCCCTCTTAACATCCACTTTATTTTCCACGATACTCACACTCCGCTAACCATTTGTTCCGCTAAATCGTCTGCCTCATTTTCTGCTTCCAGCGCTTCGTTTGCCAGGGATAAATTGAGTTGGGCCATCTCCAGATATCCTTTTTGCATTTTTTCTCTAATATACCGCTTCTTCCTTTCGTGTAAATACAATTTCATGGCCTCCCTGATAAATTCACTGCGGGTCCTTTTTTCAGTTGCCACAATACCGTCTACCTCCTGCAGCAGGTTGCTGGGTAGACTAATCATGATTCTCCTGGTTTCCGCCAACAAAGGCACCCCCTAAAAAATGATATTTAAAGTATTTATTCGCACATATACCTGTTCTTATGCACTTTGGAATGAAATACTTTATGATTCTATGATTCCCAAAAGAGTCCTGGTACACTTTACCCGGCCTTTTTCTAAATAAACCCGGGGAACTCTTTTGCTCACAGCGCAGGTTACCTCATAGTTTATGGTCCCCAACCATTGAGCAACTTCTTCTGCGGTAATGGATGCTTCTCCCTGTCTGCCTATAACTACTACTTCTTCACCCCTTTGAATACCGGGGTCTTCACTTCCAAGGTTTACCATCATGTGGTCCATGCATATTCTTCCTATCACGGGAAATCTTTTTTCCTTGATCAACACCTCAGCTTTTCCAGACAGGAGGCGGGAGTATCCATCCCCGTATCCCAGTGGAAGAGAAGCAATCCAGTTGTCCTCCTCAGTAATAAAGGTCCTGCCGTAACTGATACCCGTTCCAGGGGGTACTTTTTTCAGATAAATGACCCTGGTTTTTAGAGACATGACCGGTTTTAAGAACACCCTCTCCCGATGAATCTCATCAGAGGGATACAATCCATAAAGGCTGATCCCCAACCGCACCATGTTAAAGTGGGTTTCCGGCAGGTCTATGGCCGCCGCGCTGTTTGCCGCATGCCGCAGAGGCACCTCTATGCCCTGCCTGGAAAACAGGTCAATCAGCTCTTTGAATTTGGCCAGCTGCTGGAGGGTATATGCCTTATCCCGGTCATCAGCGGAAGCAAAATGAGTATAGAAGCCTTCTACTACAATGGAGGGCAGTGCTTTCAATTCTTCAATAAATTCAACCAGTTCATCCCTGGAGAATAATCCCAATCGTCCCATCCCGGTGTCCACTTTGATGTGAATTTTTGCAGTTTTATCCCTGCTGTGGGCCTCCCGGGAAAGGGCCCTGGCCAGGTCCAAATGAAAAACCGTAGGCACCAGTCGGTGGTCCAGGAGTTCTCCGGCCTGCTCCGGAGGAGTATACCCCAAAATTAGAACGGGGGCTTGAATTCCGGCTCTCCTCAGCTCAATCCCCTCGTCAATAAAACCTACACCTAAATAATCGCAGCCGTTCTCTACCGCTGTTCGGGCCGCCTCTACGGCTCCGTGGCCGTAGCCGTCGGCTTTTACTACTGCCATAATCTTAACCGATTTTCCAAGGATTTCCCGGAAAGATTTCAGATTATAAGCCAGGTTATCAAGATTAATTTCGGCCCAGGTGGGTCGCAGCGAAATAGGGCACGGCATCCAATATAACACCCCTATAGTAACGGTATATGAAAATATAGCTGATGCTCCGTGTACCATTATCTACTGTAATATTTATTTTATTCCACAATATATTTGATTATTCCTGCTGGGAAAGAAGTTTAATAAATACCTTTTTATAGAAATTCGCCTCCTGATTTCCAGAACATTACATAAGAGGCAGCCTGCCTTCTCCCAGCATAAAGGTATCGTGTACGGTTTCCGCTGCCAGGTTAATTTTATCTTTTTTAATCAGGCAGGATACCTTAATTTCCGAGGTGCTGATAATCTCTATATTAATTTCTTTATCCGCCAGTGCTTTAAACATGGCAGCGGCAACTCCGGGGGAATTGGCCATGCCGGCACCGATGATGGAAATTTTGGCCACATTTTCATCGTGGTATATCTCTTTTGCCCCAATCTGGTCCGATACATCATTGAGTATCGACAGGGTCTTGGGCAGGTCATCCTTATTGACGGTAAATAAAATATCATTTTCCTGTTCTTTCCGAATGCTCTGTACAATTAAATCTACGTTAATTCCCGCATTGGCAATACGGGTAAAGATCTGAGCCGCGATACCGGGTTGGTCAGGAACACCGATAATGGCCATTTTGGCCAGGTTTACATCACAAGCTATTCCACTTACCATAAATTTTTCTTCCAAAGACGTTACCTCCCTGATGATCGTTCCCTCTTCTTCTGAAAAGCTGGAACGAACATGTATTTTAACCTTATAGCGTTTGCCGTATTCCACTGCCCGGGGATGCATCACCTTGGCCCCCAGGTTCGCCAGCTCCAGCATCTCATCGTAGGAAATAAACGAAAGCTTTCGGGCATTTTTCACCATGTTGGGATCGATGGTAAATATTCCGCTGACATCGGTATAAATTTCACAGACATCTGCTTTCAGAGCTGCAGCCAGAGCCACCGCGGTGGTATCGGAACCGCCTCTGCCCAGGGTGGTGATTTCTCCTTTTTGGTCTGCCCCCTGAAAACCGGCCACCACTACAACTTTCCCCTGGGACAGTTCCTCCATGATGCGCTTCGGGTCAATATTGAGAATTTTTGACCGGCTGTGTTTGGAATCTGTCAGCATCCCTGCCTGCGGACCGGTCAGGGAAACGGCTTTCACTCCCAGAGATTCCAGGGCCGTGCTGAGAAGGGCGATGGAAACCTGCTCTCCTGTGGAAAGCAGCATATCCAGTTCTCTCTCCGGTGGGTTATCAGACAGGTCGTAAATCATTTCCACCAGGGCATCGGTAGTTTTGCCCATGGCGGAAACCACTACCACCAACTGGTTCCCCTTCTTCTGGAGCAGCGCCAGTTTTTGGGCAATTTTTCGAATCTTGTCCAGGTCAGCCACGGAAGTTCCGCCGTATTTTTGTACAATTAGTGCCATAGACAGTGCCTCCTAAAGTACTTAGTTTTTTTGTAAAAAATAATGTAAAAGCTGGACACCGGAGGAAAATTGCATGCCGGCATCTGCCGCCGTTTTCTCATGAAAACCGGAGGATGAACCCTCTCGGTGTTCCCGGTGATCATAAATTACAAAAGGAACCTGTTCTGCCGTATGGGTTTTCAAAGACAGGGGGGTAGGATGGTCTGACAGGACCATGATTCTCAGGTTCTCAAAATGGTCCGCGGCTTCAATGATTTGTGCCACTACTTTTTTATCTATTTCTTCTATGGCCTTTATCTTGGTCTCCAGGTCCCCCTGGTGACCCGCTTCATCCGGGGCCTCAATATGGAGATAAACATAATCCCTGCCCTCCATCAGCTCTTTTAGAGCAGCCCTGCCCTTTCCGGCAAAATCCGTGTGAATATTCCCCGTGGCTCCTGGAACTTCTACCACCCTGAGACCTGAACACATTCCAATTCCCTTAATCAGGTCTACGGCGGAAATCACCGAACCCTGCAGTCCAAATTTTTCTATAAAGGGCTTCAACAGGGGTTT
>SKNC01000072.1 GCA_007120745.1 Bacillota bacterium | reverse complement strand
TCCTCACCCCGGTAACAGCTGTTGGTCAGGTGCAGAGGTGCTCCGTTCTTCACCGCCAGCCTGACAATTTCACCCTTGGTCAGGTGAATCAAGGGGGTTAGGATTTCAATGGGATTTCCCTGCACACCGGACCTGGTACCTACTTCAATTACCTTTTGAAATGCCTGGATAAATTCCGGCCGGCAGTCGGGATACCCGCTGTAGTCAATGGCATTAACGCCGATAACTATGACATCCGCTTCAACTACTTCACCGTACCCCAGGGCATAGCTTAAAAAAAGGATATTCCGGGCCGGCACGTAAGTAACAGGTATTCCCTCGGTTTCCTGAAAATCCGGCAGCTCTATACTGGCATCCGTCAGGGCGCTGCCTCCTACAGAATCCAGTTTTATGACCCGATGTTCTGCAGCATTGTAAAACCCTGCAATTTCACCGGCAGACTCCAGTTCCCGCCGGTGCCTCTGACCGTAATCAAAGGTTAGAGCATAAAGTGCAAAGCCCTGCTGGTGAGCCACACTCATACAGGTGGTGCTGTCCAGTCCACCGGACAGCAGGACTACGGCTTTTTTCTCAGTCATTTTCACAGGTTTCCCCCCTGGTATCTGTTTTCAGCACTCTAAAATTTTCGTTTCAACTTTCTGCAGTATCTTTTCAGCCGTATGCATAAATTTTTCAACCTGTTCTTCGCTGACTTGAAGTGGGAAGTCCGAAGGATACCTGGTTTTCGTATAATATCTGTTCAGCTTGATGCTGTCCGGTCTAAAAACTGCAAAATCTCCGTTATGTTTGGCACAAAGCTTGTTCAAATATGCCAGGGAATGTCCTTCCTGCAGGCGGCCTGTACAATATAATAGATATGCCTTATAAGCTTTTTCCACCGTCTGCTGGGCGTGAAACGCCGCCAGATTAGTTGGGCCCCGGTTTTCATGAAGTATCCTGGCAGCCTCCAGGTCCTGCCGGGCCTGTTCCAACCAATCGCAGTATTTCCTGCTGTCACCCATAAATTATCTGTCCCTTCCGGAGAATTAAGCTGGCAAAAGTTCCCGGATCTTTTAAGCTCTCTTCCCATTCCCAGTAGGTATATACCACAACATCTACAGAACAGGAGAAGTCTAATCCTTCTTCGTCATAAATATATGAATAGATGCTTTCTTCAATCTCATCTTTACTGTTATGGGCATCTAATACAACACAGATATCAATGTCACTATCCGGTTCGGCATATTTCAATGCCCGGGAGCCGAAAAGCACGATCTTAGCCGGATTGAACCTTTGGACCAAACCGTCCTTTAACCTTTCGACCTCTCTGTCAACGGCCATAAAAACACCTCCCCATATCTTTTAGTGCTATCTATATTATGTTAAAGCAGATAATATATGTGAATAGAAAAATAGTGTATGTATGATGAGACGCTTTCATCCACGGGGCAAGCCCTCGTGGTTTTCAGCTAGTTTTCTTATAACAAATTCTTATATAATATATTTTCTCCCTCTTCTAAATATTTCCTGCCTGGCTGTTACATTTCATTTTAAATTTTATCTTTACCCGTTTTTTTTGCCTGGGGGTCCCTGGACTCCATTATTACCAGGTCCTCCAGGGTATAAGAATCCAAAACCCCGGCAATAGAATCCCTGACTTCGGTCCAGATTCTGCGGGTAACACATTGTCCCTCCCGGGAACATTGTTCCGGGTCCGCTTCATTGACACATTCCACCGGTGATATGGGGCCCTCCAATACTCGAATAATGTCCCCCACGGTTACATTCTTAGGGTCTCTCTTCAGGACGTATCCCCCCTGCGGCCCCCGTACACTTTTCACCAGGCCTGCCCGTTTTAGAGGTATCAAAAGCTGCTCCAGATAACGTTCGGAAATACCCTGGTTTTTAGCTATAGAATGCAGGGCTACCGGCCCTTTTTCCCGATTCATTGCCATCTCCAGCATGGCCCGGAGGCCGTACCTGCCTTTGGTGGAGAATTTCATTGTTTATACACTCCTTACTCTAATAACCGTCCCAGAACCCTGGTATGTCAGGGATGAAAGGGCACCCCGGGACGAACCCACAGGATTCCGGAACGGAAACTTGTGTCACTCTTTATTAATTCTATGGTTTAAGTAGGGAATGGAGTGAAGAAAAAATCCGGAACTCCGGATTGTATTCAGTATATCATAATAAACTGTTTTTTTGTAAGCAATTTTTATAAAATCTTTGGCAAGGCTCTCATCCCACTGGTGAAGATAATGCTGAAAAAAGGAAACTATTGCGAACTGCTGAAGATTCCGGTTTTAACAGCAGATGGTCCTTAGAGATAGCCCGGCAGGAACGTCGCCAGGGGCGGAAAGATAATGAGAAGTCCGATACACACAATTAGCGCCATCAGGAAAGGCCAGATGCCCTTAAATATGACCTCCAGGGGAATATCCCCTGCCACCCCCTTGATAATATATACGTTCATACCCACCGGCGGGGTAATTACCCCCATGGCCACCACCATAACAATAATCACTCCGAACCACAGGGGATCGTAACCCAGGGTGGTGACGGCTACCGGATAAAAAATTGGGATAGTCAGCAAAATTAAGGCCAGGGCGTCGATAAAGAACCCAAGAACCAGGTATATGAGTAAAATGATGGCCATAACCACCGCCGGCGGCAGGGGAAGCCCTCCGGCCCAGCTGGCCAGTTCAAAAGGAATTCTGCTCATGGCCATAAATCGGCCGAAGATAACGGCGCCCGCTACCAGGAGCATAATCATGGCCGTGGTACGGGTAGAATCTGCCATGGCTTTTTGAAAGCCCTCCCATCTTAGCCGTCTCTCCAGCGTTGTCAAGACCAGTACACCAAAGGCTCCCACGGCGCCTGCTTCCGTAGGGGTAAACCACCCGGCAAAAAGCCCTCCCAAAGAAATTGAAAAGATTACCATTACTTCCCAGAGTCCTCCGCTTAACGCCCGAACCCTTTCTCTCCAACTGAATTTGGGTCCGGCCGGCCCCAGCCCGGGATTGCGCCGGGCCAACAGGAAGATTGTAAGCATATACAGGGCCATCAAAAGAATCCCTGGGATAATACCGGCAATAAACAGCCTGCCTATAGACTGTTCCGTAGATATTCCATAAATAATAAAAATCACGCTGGGGGGAATTAAAACTCCCAGGGCTCCCCCCGCCGCAACACTGGCGGTGGACAAAGAGGGATCATAGCTGTACTTTTTCATCTCCGGAAGGGCTATGGCCCCAATGGTAGCAGCCGTTGCGGTGTTGGACCCGCATACCGCCCCAAAAAGAGCACAGGTGCCCTGGGTGGCAATGGCCAGCCCTCCGGGAAGATGACCCCCTAATTTGTAGGCAAAAGAATACAGCCTGGAGCCGATCCCTGAGTGGAAAGCCAAAAACCCCATGAAGACAAACATGGGTATTACACTTAAGTTGTAAGCAGAAAAGGTGGCGTATACATCCTGGGCTACCACCCGAAATGCCGCCGAGGGAGATACCAGATATCCCAGCCCCACAAATCCCACCAGGGCCATGGCATAGGCAATGGGCATTTTAAGGATCAGGAGAACAAAAAAAATAATAATTCCAACTAAGCCTGTAGTGATTGCGTCCATTCCGTAACTACCTTTCTTATGGATTCTATGAGTTTAAGAAATACCACCAGACACAATACCAGAAAACCAAAGGCTACTACATAGATAAATGGATAAAAGGGGGTTCTGGTGGTGGGGGAAACCTCACCACTGGCAATCATACTTCCGGCAAAGTCCGCAATGTGCCAGGAGGATAAGGCCAGAAACAGCAGAGAGATTGTACCCGTAAATATTTCCACAATCCCCTGAATTTGAGGTGGAAATTTTTCCAGTATAAATCCCACGGCAATATGAAAATTTTGAAGAGCACAATAGGCAATGGCCAGTCCAATGAACGTGGCGGTAAGGAACCCTACGTACTCATAGGTGCCCAGGATCGGACTGCCAAATATGGTGCGGAGAAGTACATTACTAACCACCAGCAGCATCACTGCTACCATAATCCATCCGGCAGCTTTGTCCAAAAGCCGGCTGAGTTTCGTTACAAACATTTTGTAATACTCCATGCTGAAAATCCTTTCTATGCGTAATAAAAACTAAGATGCTTTGCCTGTGACAAAAAATTTCCTTGTATGATTAGGCCGCGCCATCACACATGTTGTTGTAGAATTGTGTAATTAAGTAAAGGTCAAATCAGGGGCCGGTCAAAGACCGGCCCGAGTAAGTTATAGATAATCGTTTCATTCCCGCAGCCAGGCTGACAGTTTCAGCCAGCATTTTCATTAGCTACTTATATATTTCATTATATTCATCCGCCAGTCTCTTTACTGTGTCCAGCACATCTCTGCCCGGCAGTCCTTTATC
The DNA here is from genome assembly GCA_007120745.1 of Bacillota bacterium. Lineage (GTDB taxonomy): Bacteria > Bacillota > Dethiobacteria > SKNC01 > SKNC01 > Contubernalis. Next base: position 12,108 of record SKNC01000072.1, on the reverse strand, counting down.
CTCCATCTCGTTGACAAAGTCGTCCAGCACCGGCTCTGCCCGCTCTTTCCACCGGGCCGACTCCTCTTCGGAGAGAGTAATAACCTCCTGACCGGTCTCCTCCACTGCATATTCTAAAGCAGACTCATTCTGCTTGTCCCAAAGGCCCATGGCTACCTCTTCAAAAAATCTCTCGTTAACCTCTTCAATGGCCTCCTGCAGATGAGAAGGAATGGAGTTCCAGGTGTCCAGGTTCATGGTCATGAAGAAAAGGACATTATATATAAATGGAGTCAAAGTTATATAGTCTGTAACTTCTGCTTGTCTCCATCCCTGCAGTACTTCCAGGGGAGAAAGGTTCCCCTGAACCACACCCCTTTGTAAAGATTCATAAGCTTCGGGCTGGGGCATACCTACCGGAACAGCACCCAGCAGTTCCAGAGTTTTCGCACTCAATCCCGTGGCCCGAATCTCCATTCCCTGAAGGTCCTCCAGGGTTCTTACCGGCGTCCTGGTAAGCAAATCCCCCGGTCCTGTGGCTAACACCATCATTAATTTTGTGTCCTGAACTTCTTCAGGATTCAGTTCTTTAATTCCTTCCCAGGCCACTTTGCTGGCAACCTTTGAATTGCTGTAAACAATTACCGGAAGCTCAAAGGCCTCCAGCAGGGGGAAACGGCCTCTTGTATAGTTGAAACACGAGACCCCTACGTCTGCGAATCCACTTACTACCTGCTCATAAATAGCTTCTGCAGCTACAAGGGTGCCCCCGGGATAACTGGTAACCGTAACCTGCCCGTCGGTGGCCTCCTCAACTGCCGCGGCCCAGCCCTGCACTAATTCTGTTTCCGCCGGATGGGTGGCAGGGAAAAAGTGAGCCAGGTTTAAATTTATAGAAACTCTGTCACCATTCTCTTCGGTCGGTGTGGATGTACAGCCCACCAGCGATGCCAGCACCATAAAAACCAGCAGCAGGCTGATGCGCCAGACTACATTCTTAGACAAAACAATCCCTCCTCCTTATTAATAAATCAAATTCAAACACCATATTAAATTCCACCTTCCTCGCTGTAAATCCTTTTATTTAAAAAAAAATACTGCCGGTTGGCAGCCATATTTTTATAAAATTTCAGGAATAATTTTTTCGATAAAAAGCTTTACCAGGTGAGGGTCAAACTGGCGTCCAGCTAACATTTTTAATTCTTCTGTGGCTTTCTCCGGACTGATGGCTTCTTTATAAGAACTCTTTTGAGTCATTACATCGTACGCATCAACTACAGCGATAATTCTTGCATGAAGGGGAATCTCTTCTCCCTTTAGGCCCCGGGGATATCCGCTTCCGTCCCACCATTCGTGGTGAGACAAGATACCATCGGAAATATGAGACAGTTCCACCACAGAAGAGGCAATTCGATACCCGATTTCCGGGTGACTTTTAATTTTACTCCATTCTTCGGGGGTAAGGGCTCCCGGTTTAGTCAGTATTGTATCAGGAACCGCAATCTTCCCGATGTCATGAAGCATGGCCAGAAGGGCCAGGTCATCCAGCTGACTCTCAGGAAAGTTTAGCTCCTTCCCCATCTTAAGGGCCAGTTTTTCCAGCCGCAGGGTATGTTCTTCTGTTTCATGGGTTTTCTCACCCAGAGTTTTAAGCAGGGTAGAGATAACAGAGCTTCGGATACTTTTACTCTCCATCAGCTTCTGCTTATACATGTTGTCTTCCGCTTCCTTCAAAACAGTATAAATGCTTTGGTCCATATCTTCCTTTACTGCCGAACCTAGAGAAATACTGGTTTGAACTGAACCGGAATAAGAACCGCGGCAGGCATCCCGGATTCTAACACTAATCTCCTGTGCATGTTCCCTGCTGGTCCTGGGAAGCAGAATAATGAATTCGTCGCCTCCCCAACGGGATACAATATCCTCTTTGCGGCAGGAGTTTTTGATAATCTCCGCCGCCCTTTTTAACAGCTTATCTCCCTCATGGTGACCAAAAACATCGTTGACCAGCTTCAGCCCGTTCACATCTCCCATGATGATGCTGATGGGCAGCTGTCTTGAAGTATCCAGTCTTTTCAGTTCTTCTTCAAAATAAGCCCGGTTATATAGTCCGGTTAATTTATCATGAAAACTTAAATAAATCAGCTGATCCTCAGATTTTTTCCTTTCAGTAATATCCCGAATAATAGCCTGGATTACAACATCCCCCTGAATGATCAACCGGTTCAGGCTTACTTCTATGTCTAAATATGTTCCTTCCCTTCTAATGTACCTCCATTCAAATAGCTGGGAGAGACCTGCCTCCGCCAAACCCAGTTTCTCCACGGCCTTTTCTTTTGAGTCACTGCCGTCGGGCTGGCTGGAAAGTGAAAGGGAGTAAATATTTCTACCGATGACTCTGTCTCTGTCTGTTTCAAACAGCTCCAGAAATTTGGGGTTGCAGTCAATAATTATGCCGTCCTTCATTAAAAGAATGGCATCGTTGGCAGAATCAAAAAGCAGTCGGAATTTATTCTCGCTCTCCTGCAGGGCCTCTTCCATGTGCTTTCTGTCCGTAATATCCCGGGCCAATGCCAGAACTGTATCTACTCTTCCTTCCCGGGACTTTTCAGGAATAACCCGGAGGTGAAAATATTTTTTGCCCTGGGGAGTATTCACATCCATTTCCAGGATCGTCTCCCTTTCTGTATCAAAAACCTGCTGCAAAGTATCGTTCCATTTCCGCAAAATCGATTCGTCAGTAAATTCCAGATCCCTGGAGTTTTTCCCCAGGATTTTTTGTGCCGGCATGTTAAATTCCCGTTCCACTGCAGGGTTAATATAAAGATAATTTAGTTTTCGATTCAGCCGGACAATGAGGTCAGGAGAATTCTCTGCCAGTGCCCGGAACTCCTGCTCCTTCTGCACCAGGACTTCCCGGGCATCACTAACCTTTCGGTTCTCCTTCAATAAAAAAAAGACCGTTAAAAAAATAAACACGGTAATCAAAAATCCCAGGGGTAATGCCCAGCCGGGGGACTGCTGTCCATTCCAAATGTACAAAAAAATAGAACATAAAACGACAAATGCCGCGGCTGCAGTAAATATTTCAATTTTGCGATATCTTCTTCCAGTTACCAAGGGCTCACTTCTCCTGACTTTATCTAGCTTCATTAAATTAAATTTTAGGAATCAGTGCCTTTTTCAAAATTATCCTTTCATAGTTCAATAATTCATCGTCAATTTCCTCTAAAAACAAACAAATATTTTAGAAATTTCTTCTTTTGTTTCCTGAAAAATCTTTTTGAAAACCCTTAATCAAGCTGTTTTTCTTTGAGCGAATGCTTAAGATGTTTTACTATTTTGAAAACTCTTTTCACTACTTGACATAATATCCGGGCTGTTGTACAATTTGACTGGTGTAATGATAAGCAATTAGCCGAATTTCTTCAATATCTCTTAATTTCTATTCATAATTCAAAATAATCAAGCCTATTATATCTTTTTGTAGCAATATCACCAATAATAAGCTTTTTCTTCAAAATTAACACAACGCATCAAAGAATCAACAAAGCAGGATAAAAAAACTAAAGCTGGCAGTACTGTTTATTCCCCACTTCATAACAGGAAGGTGGTGTGGCACTTTGTTAGAAATCAGATTTCACGGCAGGGGTGGGCAGGGAGCCGTAACTTCTGCAGAACTGTTGGCCCAGGCGGCCATTGAAGAAGGAAAATATGCCCGGGCATTCCCCAGTTTTGGGCCAGAACGCCGGGGAGCCCCGGTGTCTGCTTTCTGCCGAATTGATGACAAACCTGTAACCCTGCGGACCAGCATTGACAGCCCTGATGTGGTAGTCGTTCTGGACCCCTCACTTTTCAGCGCAGTGGATGTAACCCGGGGACTGCGAAAAGATGGTTCCCTGGTGATAAACACAAAAAAAGAACCCGGTCGTTTTATGTTCCATGGGTTGAAGCAGCTGGCTGCTGTAAACGCCACTCAAATTGCCCAGGAAATATTAAACCGTCCTATCACCAATACCGTTCTTTTGGGAGCCCTGGTGCGCCTTCTGCCGGTGGTAAAGGTGGAATCGCTGATCTCCGCGGTTCAAAACCGGTTCAGCGGAAAGATTGCCGATTTAAACGTCCAGGCATTGGAACGGGCTTACGAAGAAGCTCAAATTATTTCCGCTGGAGACGTGGATATTGAAAAGCAGGTACCCTGTTTCCAGGAGAAGGAACCCCCTGAGAAGGGGAAAGAGGACAAGCCCTGCAAAGAGGACCTGGATTACCTTTGGACAGAACTGACCCCCGGCTGCGTGGTGCAGCCCGGAAGCACCCGGGACAACCTCACCGGTGACTGGAGGTCAACTCTGCCGGTAATGCAGAAAGAACGCTGTATTCAGTGCGGCCTGTGCTGGGCTTTCTGCCCTGACGCCGCCCAGGTCCAGGAACCTGACGGGTTTTTCTCCGTGGATTTAGATTATTGTAAGGGCTGTGGTATTTGCGCCAAAGAATGTCCCACCGGCGCAATTCATATGGAAAAGGAGCTTGAACTGTAATGGCAAAACGCATTGGAATGGAAGTATCCATTGCCGCGGCAGAAGCGGTAAAGCAAGCAGATGTAGACGTAGTTGCAGCTTATCCCATTACACCTCAAACCCATATTGTTGAAAAACTTTCTGAGTTCGCAGCCGACGGACAGCTGGATGGGGAATACGTAACGGTGGAATCCGAACATTCCGCCATGAGCGTATGTATCGGCAGCCAGGCTTCCGGCGCCCGCACTTTTACCTCCACCAGTTCCCAGGGCCTGGCCCTGATGAGCGAACTGGTGCCCATCGTATCTGCCCTGAGACTGCCTCTGGTCATGCTGCTGGTCAACCGTTCCCTCTCAGGCCCCCTCTCCATCTGGAACGACCACAGCGACGTCATGTCTATCCGGGACAGCGGATGCATTCAATTGTTTGTGAAAAATGGTCAGGAGGTTTATGACCATGTATTTATCGGATATCGAATTGCAGAAAAAGAAAACGTGCTGCTTCCGGTTATTATCAATATGGACGGATTTATCTTGTCCCATACCTTTGAACCCGTAGAAATAATGACCCCCGATGAACTGAAGGGATACCTGCCTCCTTACCAGCCAAAATATACCCTTCACCCCGATCACCCCTTGACTATGGGGGCATATGCCACCCCGGCATTATATACGGAAGCCAAAAAAGCTCATGATGAGGTATTAAAAGCCTCCTATCCCTCAATCCTGGAGGCCTGGAACTCCTGGGGAAAGCGTACCGGCCGCCATTACCGGCCGGTGGAAGAGCTGTTCTGTCAGGATGCAGATACCATCATTGTCAGCATGGGAAGCCTCAGCGAAACCGCTGCGGAGGCGGTAAAATTAATGCGGGACCAAGGGGAAAAAGTTGGCCTCTTAGAGCTGCGGCTCTGGCGCCCCTTCCCCTTTGAAGAGTTTTCCCGGGCAGCAGCCGGTGCACAAAGACTGATCGTCATGGACCGGGCTGTTTCCTCCGGAGGCCCTGGAGGACCGGTGGCATCCGAGATTCGTTCAGCTCTGTACGGAATAAACAATCCCCCCCGGGTAGACAGTTATATTATCGGCCTGGGAGGGCGAAACGTCACCATTCAAGACTTTGTAGAGATGGTAGAAAAAACGGAAGCTGAATCTGCTTTATCTCCGGTTACAGGCTCCACCTATGAAATTTTCGGAGCCAGAGAACACCACTAAACACCGGGGTCAGGCTTGAATAATTCCCTTATTCAAGCCTGACTCCAGAAAGGGTTAATACCATGAGCGATGCAAATGTATATGCGGTAAAAACACTGACTTCAAAAGAATACTTTGCCCCGGGCCACCGGGCCTGTTCCGGATGCGGACAGGCAGTGGCCGTGCGCATGGTTCAAAAGGCTTTAGGCCGTAATATAGTCATGGCCAGCGCTACGGGGTGTATGGAGGTTGTCTCTTCTCCTTTCCCCCAGAGTTCCTGGGAAGTACCCTGGATTCACGTGGCTTTTGAGAATGCCGCCGCCGTGGCCAGCGGTATTGAGGCCGGGTTAAAAGCTCAAAGACGTAAAGGGAAAATTGATGGAAGAAAAATCACCGTGGTGGCCATGGCCGGAGACGGCGGAACTGCAGATATCGGCCTGCAGGCCCTATCCGGAGCCCTGGAACGGGGACATGATTTTCTCTACGTCTGTTATGACAATGAAGCTTATATGAATACCGGCGTTCAGAGGTCCTCTGCCACTCCCTTCGGCGCAGTAACCACCACTTCTCCCGCCGGAAGGGTTAACAGCGGTCAGCTCACCTGGAAAAAAAATATGATGCGGATTACTGCCGCTCATGATATCCCCTATGCAGCAACCGCCTCCCCCAGCCATCCCCTGGACCTGGTGGAGAAAGTTAAAAAAGGAATGGAAACAGAAGGTCCTGCGTACCTTCATGTCCTGAGCCCCTGCCCTCCGGGATGGGGTATTGCCGCAGAGGACAGCATACAGCTGGCCCGGTTGGCAGTGGAAACAGGAATATTTCCACTTTATGAAATTGATAAAGGAAAACACCGGATTACCATGAACCTTGAAAAACTGGTTCCGGTAAAACAATACTTGAAAAAACAGGGAAGGTTCCGCCGCCTCAGCCCGGAAATGATGGAGGAGATTCAGGAACGGGTCTGTAAGGAATGGCAGGAGCTCAGAGAAAAAGCGGAACAAATTGACCCAAGTGCAGGTGCAGATGAAGCCCTCTCCAAGGAACAGGAAGGAGAAACTGAGGCAGCGAAAATTTTCCGGGTTAAAGCGGGGGCACCGGTATAACCCCTGCCTTCTCCCCCTTTCCCTGGATATTAAAAAGCAAAGGAAGAGGTCATATGTACAAAGACACCATTGACAGGGTAATGGAAAAGTATCAGGGCAATCCCCAAGAAATACTGGAAATGCTTCTGGACATCCAGGAGGAAGAAAAATATCTTCCCAAAGAAGCGTTAAGCTGCCTGGCGGAAAAGTTAGACATTCCGGTAGCCAGGCTGTATCGAATTGCGAAATTCTACGAAGCCTTGAGCCTGAAGCCCATGGGAGACTGCCAGGTCCATGTATGTACCGGTACTGCCTGTCATGTCAGGGGTGCCCCCAGAATCCTGGATGAACTGAGCCAACAGCTGGGTATCAAGGCTGGTGAAGTGACCCCGGATCAGAGCTTCGGGCTGAAAACCGTCAGCTGTGTTGGGGCCTGTGCCCTGGGTCCGGTGGTGGTGGTAAACGGTGAGCATCACGGAGATATGTCTGCTTTGAAGGTAAGTAAAATGTTAAAACAATATGCTGAAGAGCTGAAAGAAAAAGAAAAGAAACAGGCGTAAATTCAATAAATTAAAATTCCCTCAACGTAGAAAGAGGTGAATCCTTTGAACAGGTTGACTTCCAAATCAGACCTGGAAAGACTTCAAAAAGAACTGGCCTCCCGAAAAGAACCGGAGCGACCGGTAGTAACCCTCTGCCAGGGTACAGGCTGCAGGGCTTATGCCAGTGAGAAAATTCATAATGCCTTTAAAAAAGAACTGGCCTCCCGGGGCCTTACCGACCAGGTAAGCGTAAAATCCACCGGGTGCCACGGCTTTTGCGAGCAGGGTCCCATTGTGGTAATCCTCCCTGATGAAATTTGTTACTGCCGGGTAAAACCCGAGGATATTCCGGAGATTGTGGAAACCACCCTGCTGGAGAAAAAGACAGTGGATCGCCTGCTCTTCACTGACCCGGTCAGCGGAGAAAAGTTTGCCCGGGAATCAGAAATACCCTTTTATAAATACCAGAGGAGAGTTATTTTTGGCAAAAACCGCCTGGTTGACCCTCAAAACATTGAGGACTATATTGCCCTGGAGGGGTACAGCGCGCTGGCCCATGCCCTTACCGAAATGAGCCCGGATAAGGTGCTGCTGGAGGTTAAAAAAGCCAACCTCAGGGGTCGGGGAGGCGCCGGTTTTCCCACAGGCATCAAGTGGGAGACTACCCGAAATACCCCGGGAGAGAAAAAGTATGTAATTGTGAATGCTGATGAAGGTGACCCCGGAGCCTATATGGACCGGAGCATCCTGGAGGGAAACCCCCACCTGGTGCTGGAGGGCCTGGCCATCGGTGCTTATGCCGTCGGTGCCCGGGAGGGTTATGTTTTTGTGCGCCAGGAATATCCCCTGGCCCTGGAGAACATTACCGAAGCTGTTGAACAGGCCAGAGAATACGGCCTTTTGGGGAAAAACATCTTGGGTTCAGGCTTTGATTTTGATGTGAAGGTAAAGCGGGGAGCCGGGGCTTTTGTTTCCGGGGAATCCAGCGCGCTGATTTCAGCCATCGAGGGCAGCGCCGGGGAACCCCGTCCCAAACACGTCAACGCCGCCATCAGCGGCCTCTGGGGGAAACCTACCAGCCTGAACAACGTGGAAACCTGGGCCAACGTTCCCCTGATTATGAAAGAGGGATCCGACTGGTACAGCGGCCTGGGCAGCGACAATAACCCCGGAACCAAGATTTTTTCTCTGGTGGGCAAGGTTAATAACACCGGACTTATTGAGGTTCCCATGGGAACTCCCCTGAGGACCATTATCTATGATATCGGAGGAGGAATTAAAGAAGGGAAAAAGTTTAAAGCAGTCCAGACCGGAGGACCCTCCGGAGGCTGTATCCCGGAAGAGCATCTGGACGTCCCTGTAGATTTTGACCGGCTGAACCAGATGGGTTCCATGATGGGGTCCGGAGGAATGATTGTCATGGATGAAAACAGCTGCATGGTGGATGTGGCCAAATATTTCATGCAGTTTTTAATGGAAGAATCCTGCGGCAAATGCACCAGCTGCCGGGAGGGCATCAAAAAAATGCATGATATCCTGGAAAAAATCACTTTGGGTGAAGGCTGTGAAACGGACCTGCAGCAGCTGGAGGACCTGGCCTGGATCATTGAAAATACTTCCCTGTGCGCCCTGGGCAGTACCGCCTCCAACCCGGTGCTCAGCACCTTGAAATATTTTCGGGAGGAATACGAAACCCATATCAAGGATAAGTGCTGTCCCGCCGGGGTCTGTAAGGCTTTAATCCGTTATACCATTGAACCGGAACACTGCAACGGCTGCGGCCGCTGCAAAAAAGTATGTTCCGTAGATGCTGTGGAAGGAAATAAAGGTTCCCCCATGACTATCAATCAGGAGTTCTGCATCCGCTGCGGCATTTGCCAGGAGGCCTGCCGATTCAATGCGGTGCTGGTGGAATAAACAAATAGAAAAGGGTCAGGCTTGAAATATTTCAAGCCTGACCCCAAAAAATAAAAGACTTGTGAGGGTTGAAAATGATTACTTTAACCATTAACGGAAAGAAGTATGAAGCCCAAAAAGGTCAAAACCTGCTTCAGGCAGCAATAGACAATGGAATTGAAATTCCTCATCTCTGCTACCATGAAAAACTACCCCCCTATGGCGGCTGCAGGCTCTGTCAGGTGGAGGTGACCAAAGGGGAAAAGGTGGAATTGACTACTTCATGCACTTATCCGGTCTCCCAGGGAATTCAAGTAGAGACTGAAACCCCCCGGGTCCAAAAAGCCCGGCGCCTGGTCATGGAATTAATACTAACCATGGCTCCGGATTCACCAGAAATTCAGCAGATGGCTCGGAAACTGGGAATAGAAACTATTCCTGGCGGATTCCCCTCCTCCGGGGAAAAAGGGGACGACTGCATAAAGTGCGGGCTGTGCGTAAGAGCCTGTGAAGAACTGGTAGGGCCCGGCAGCATCACCTTTTCCTCTAAGGGGCCGGAGCGGAAAGTGGTCCCACCCTTTGAAGAGGAACCGGAGAGCTGCATCGGCTGTGGAACCTGTGTTCACGTCTGCCCGACCGGATGCATCAGCATGGAGGACCTGGGACGGAAGAGAAAACTGGAACGCTGGAAAAGAGTATTATCCATGAAAGTCTGTAATGACTGCAGCAGTGCCTATATTCCCAAAGCCCAGGTGGACTACTACCTGAAAAGAACCGGAGACCCTTACCTGGCAGAATGGTTTGATTTATGCCCGGACTGCCGGTAAATACCATGGCCTTCTTAAAGTTTGAGCCGTAATTAAATCCTCTGAAATTCTGCCTTCCTTCCTGACATTTATTCTTCATAAGAGATAAATTTTAAAAGCAAAAATGGCCCATCGTGCCATTTTTGCTTTTTCCATGCAGCTCCAAAACACATCGGCTTGGGGGCACTTCAGGATCTTGACGTTTTTCATTAAACAAATTACTTCTTTTTTTCATGAACCTCCAGCAGCTCAAATCCGGTTTCAGCGTCCACTTTCCTGCAGGCGGCACTGCCGGTTAGTTCCAGTATCACTACTTCTCCAATCTGCCATACCTCCACTCCCTGCCGGGTACAGCCCGTTACGGTATTCCTTTCTCTGCCAAAGGCAGAATGCATGTGAAGCTTGGGTCTCCCTTCCTCATTCATAAAAAGTGTACCTACCCCCAGGGCCTCGCTGACATCTTTCAGCAGGGTAATCATGGGAACCGGTTTGGCTTCTTTTCCGTCTTTTGGCCCTACAATCACTTTGCTGTCCTTCTCAGCCCCGCCTAAAAAGAAAACCAGTGCCCCGTTTACCTGTTGATCTCCAGCAAATTTCTCAATTATGTCAGGAATCATATCCCCGTGCTCCAGCCTTAAAACAAAAACTCTCCCCATATTTGCTTCAGAATATTTCAAAAAAGCACCACCTTCATTTCTTACCCGGGTTAAGTGAACTTGTAAAATCTACTTAAACTGTAGAAAGCCTATTCTTTCAGCTTCTCTTCATGCTGCCTGCGGAATTTTGATATTTTGGGCGCAATCACGGCACAACAGTAACCCTGACCAGGATTCTGCCGGTAGTACCCGTGATGATAGTCCTCTGCGGGAAAAAAGTTGGTGAAGGGCACCACCTCGGTGACAATGGGGTCCTGCCAAAAATTTTGCTGACTCAACCTTTTTACGAAATTTTCTGCAATCCTCCACTGTTCCTCTGAATGATAAAAAATTGCTGAACGGTAATGCGTGCCTACGTCTGCTCCCTGGCGGTTTAAGGTTGTAGGGTCATGAATAGAGAAAAAGACTTCCAGAAGTTTTTCAAAGGAGATTACCTCAGGATTAAAGGTAATCTGCACCGCTTCAGCATGTCCCGTAGTCCCGGAGCAAACCTCCTGATAACTGGGTTCACAAACATCCCCTCCGGCATATCCTGGTATCACCTGAATAACTCCCTTGAGCTGATCAAAAATAGGCTCAAGGCACCAAAAACATCCTCCGGCCAAAGTAGCAGTTTCCCTCTTCTGGTTATTCTGCAATCATCCCATCCCCTTTCTTTAAGTAATTTAGAACTTACCGGCACATAATTATTGAAAATGTGCCCTGCCTTTAAGCCCCCGGCTCCAGCCGCAAAAAGGCTGCTGTAAATATTTTTCTCTTTCAGGTTAAAATTATTTACAACAACTTGATAAACGCCATATACTTTCAGGCAGTTTAGAACCCCGAGATTTCCACCGGCTTTTTCTTAACTTCTGCTTGTTTTACCCATGGTTTTTCGGTATCCTTAATACAACCGTGTTCATTTATTTTAAAAAGAGAAGGACGTGAAGATGACATGAAACTGACAGCAGGCTGCCCTCTATGTAATTCAAATGCTGCTTTATATCATGAATTAAACCATAAGAGATACTATAAATGCAAAACCTGCTGCTCAATATTTTTAGACCCTCTGCATTACCTTCCAGGAGATGAGGAAAAAGCCCGGTATGAACAGCACAACAATGATGTAAATGACCCCGGATACCAGAAATTCGTTTTACCGATCGTAACAGAAATTACCCGGAGGTTTAAGAAATTAGATGAAGGACTCGATTTTGGGGCGGGCCCCGGGCCTGTCATTAAAAAACTCCTGGAGGACCGGGGGTTTTCCGTTGAGTTATATGACCCCTATTTTTGGAATAATGCTGAGGTACTAAAAAGAAAGTATGATTATATTATCTGCTGCGAGGTAATAGAGCATTTTCAATCACCCAAAAAAGAATTTGCTCTTTTGAAGTCTCTATTGAAGCCGGGTGGAGTTTTATACTGCAAGACTGAAATCTACTCCGAGGACCTGGATTT
>SKNC01000126.1 GCA_007120745.1 Bacillota bacterium | reverse complement strand
TCGGTATTACGGTCATTGAAGCCATGGTTTCCGGCCTGCCCACCTTTGCCACCTGTTACGGAGGCCCTTCAGAAATCATTTGTGACGGACAATCCGGCTTTCACATTGACCCCAACCATGGGGATAAGGCGGCCTCCATTATCAATGATTTTTTTGAAAGGTGCAAACCGGACCCTGACTACTGGAAGACAATTTCCGAAGGGGGAATCCGCCGGGTGAAGGAGAAATATACCTGGAAGCACTATGCAGAACGGATGATGACCCTATCCCGCATATACGGCTTCTGGAAATATGTAACTAACCTGCAGCGAGACGAAACCAACCGCTACCTGGAAATGTTCTACGGCCTGCAGTTCCGCCCCCTGGCGGAAAAAATCCCCAGGCAGGAGTAAAGGGACAGGGGGACAGGTCCCTTGTCCCTCCCTTGCCCCTCTTTAATTTGATTTCATTAAAATAATCCTGGTAATTATCCCCATTGTTATCATAAGGTGGTCTCAGGCTTCACAGAAACAGGCAGTAGAATATGAAAGGTAGTCCCCACACCTTCTTGAGACTCAACCGTCAGGCAGCCGTCGTGGCTTTTTATAATAGAATAAGAAGTTGCAAGCCCCAGGCCGCTTCCCTTAGGCTTGGTACTAAAGTATGGGTCAAATAACTTTTCAAGTAATTCTTCAGGTATACCAATCCCCTCATCTTTTATAGAGATTTTTAAATAGGTTCCCTGGGATAACGGAAATTTAAGATTTTCACTTCCCTCAACTATGGTAATAGTATTTACAGCAATCCAAATAGTACCCCCTTCAGGCATAGCCTGGACTGCATTAATAATTATGTTGTTTAATACCTGGCTGATTTGTGCCTCATCAATAGCAGCATACAAAGACTCCTGTGGTAGAGAAAATTTACACCGGACATTGGAGCCGCTTACAGCAAATTTGGCATTCTCTTTAATTATATTATTTATGGATACTATTTTTTTGACGGGCGCTCCCCCTTTAGAAAAAACAGATAATTTATGGGTCAGCTCTTTGGCCCGGAGAATCGCATTTTCAATATTTACTAATTTTTCCTTAATTTTATCCATGTCTTTATAAAATCTGGCCAGGGAAATATTCCCCAGCATGATTGCCAGATAATTATTGAAGTCATGGGCAATACCACCGGCAAGTAAACCTATGGATTCAATTTTATCTTCCTTGAGTTTTAACTCCAGGGAGGACTTAAACGCCTCTTGATACTGCTTCCGTTCAGTGATATCTATAATCACCACACGACTCATAAGCTGTCCGCTCTCTCTATCCTCAAGTATATTCATTTTTATTTCCGCCCAAAACCGGGAGCCGTCATTATTAACCAGTTGAATTTCAAAAACCTGCTCTTCTCTTGTCTTAAATAACTCATTAAAATTTAAATAATAACTATCCTGGCTATCATCATTAATAAAACGGTTAAATTTCTGTTTTACAAGGTTACTTTTTTCCGCTCCTAACATTTCAGCTCCGGTGAGATTAACCCCTTGAATTTGTCCACTCTCGTCCAAAGTAAAATACCCTACCGGTGCCAGGTCGTATAAATCAAAATAACGGCTGCGGGATTTTTCCAGTTCCAGCTGTGCCTTACGCAGTTCTTCGTTTTGCATCTCCAGTTCAACTTGATAAACCCGCAGTTCGTAAATCAACTGCTGCACATCTGCAGGAGATAACGAATCCGGTTTTTCCAAAATATCTTTAGATAAACTTTTTACTTTCTGCTCCGCCCGCTTTCGCAAAACAATTAAATTGCCTAAATCCGAATTATTATTCGTTAACTTTTTTCCGTTTCGCAATTTAATAATCTCTCCTCATTTCCCTTAACATTCTCAAGATCTCAATCTACAGACAAAGAATAACATTGGAGCCTATATCAGCAAGTACCGATAAATCTTTCAGTTGTGGCCATTGCATACGTTTTACCGTCCTGGTTTACCAAAGAAGTTACAGTAATCATTACCTCTATTAACCTGCCGTCCCGGGTAAGACGCTGTGTTTTAAAGGGCTCGATTAACTGTTGGTGGGCCAGCTTACGAATCATCATCATTGTTTCCTCCCGTTTATGCTCTGGTATGGTATCCCTGATGTTCATCCTTAAAGCCTTTTCTTCACTCCAACCATACATTTTTTCCGCTGCCGGATTCCATGCCAAAATTTTTCCCTCAAAATCTTGAACCGTGATGGCATCATTGGAATCATGAACTACAACATTCAAACGTCTCTTAAAATCAAGTAATTTCTTTTGTTCCGTGATGTCTGTGAAAGTGATTACAGCACCTTCAACTGCATTCTCCATAGTGCGATAAGGTAGAATCCGCATCAGGTACCACGAACCTTCTCTAGTTTCAACATTTTTATCTTTTTGAATCAGTGTATCCAAAACTTCCTGCACGTCTTCCTCCAGACGGTTATAATTCTTCAAGTTTAACGTAATATGTCCTAAAGGACGGCCGCAATCTTCCTGAATCAGATTGATCACCCGGGTGGCAGGAGGGGTAAATCGTTTAACCCGCCGGCGGCAGTCCACAAAAACGGTTCCTACGCCTGTGCCGGAAAGCATGTTATTCATATCATTGTTAGCCTGGGTTAACTTTTCAATTTTTTCCTGCAGTTCATTATTAACCGTCATTAATTCTTCGTTGACCGACTGCAGCTCCTCCCGGGAGGTTTTTAACTCCTCGTTAGTAGATTGATACTCCTCTTTGGCAGATTGTAGTTCTACATAAGCGTTTTCCAGTTCCTGAGTAATATTCTGAAAGTATTCTTCCCTCCTTTCCAGTTCCTGCTTAAGTACAGCAATCCGTTCGTCTTTATCCCAGACTAAATCTTTTGTAGCCGCAATTTCTAAGGAATAATCACTTTCTTTAGTGAATGCTTCCTGGAATATGACCATAATCAAACATGTTTTGTCGTTCAGCCCAAGAAAAATCGGGCTTACCGTTAAATCAACTATAATAACCCTTTCATCTTCAATTACACTCAGCCCTGCAATCCGAACTGGCTCTTTTTGTTTAGCAACTTTACGAACCGCTGCACTCAATTCTATCCTCAAGCCTTCCCTTACCATATAAAAAATGTTCATGTTGGATTCTCCCGGTGCCGGCTCCATATATTTACCGGTACGACCGTGAATATACAGTACCTCTCCCTGTTCATTAATCACCGCACAGGCTGGGTTATAATAATCTAGAAGTGCCTTTTCAGTAATCACTTGTATGCTGTTATTTCTGATCTCCTGTTTTTTGTTACTTGTTCCTGACAACAATAAGTCATCCTTTAAAGCTGCAGAAGTCCATTTCATTACCGGGGGAAAAGATACCGATCCCTTGCGTTGATAGATTCTATGCTGTAGATCGAAGGTGCTAAACACATCCTCCCGCTGGCCAACAGTCTCTGAACTACCTAAAAAAAGAAAACCTTCCTCGTTTAATGAATAGTGAAATTGATTAACCACCTTTTGCTGCAGTTCTGAATCCATGAATATTAATAGATTTCGACAGCTTATGAGGTCCATCCTGGAAAAGGATGGGTCCTGCGTTACGTTATGCTCAGCAAAAATCAGTTTATCCCTCATAACTTTTTTGATTTTGTAAGCTTTATTTTCCACGTCTTTAGTAAAATACCTGGTTAATCTCTCCGGTGAGACATCAGCAGCTATGTTGGCCAGGTAGACACCGGTTCGGGCCTGTTCGATAGCCTGACTATCAATATCTGTAGCAAAAATAGTTACCATAAAATGTTGTTTTATGGACTCCAGGTACTCTTGAAGCAGGATAGCTATAGAATACGCTTCCTCACCGGTTGAACAGCCCGGAACCCACACCCTTACTGAATCCCCCGGACTCTTCCCTTCAAAAAGCCGCGGCACCACCTTTTCCTGAAGGGCTTCAAAGGCGTTAGGGTCGCGAAAGAAGTTGGTTACACCAATCAACAAATCTTTAAAAAGAGCCTGTACCTCCTTCGAACTGTGTTTCAGGTATTGGAGATAGTCCTTCAAGTCCTCCATTTGCTTTAAACACATACGCCTTTCAACCCGGCGTTGAACTGTATTATGTTTGTAATGGGAAAAATCATGGCCCGTTTTGGAATGAAGAAGAAAGAAAATTTCCTGCAGCAAATCAGCGGTTTTTGATGCAGTGAAACAGTCAGGCTGTAAATATTTCTTGTATGATGCATACTGCACAAATGCTGTCAGCTGACCTGGCATTTTATCAGGGGAAAGAACATAGTCCACCAGGCCGGCAGCTGCGGCACTGCACGGCATACTGTTGTAATGCGCGGACTCAAAATCCTGCACCATAGCCATTCCCCCCTCACCCTTGATGGCCTTCAACCCCAGGGTACCATCTGTTCCGGCTCCGGAAAGTAAAATGCCTATTGCCCGGTTCTTCTGATCGCAGGCCAGGGAGCGAAAAAAGAAATCGATGGACATATTAATTTGCTGGTTGTATGCAGGGTTTTTTAAGCAGAGCCTTCCCCCTTCCATGGACAGGTTCTTGTTAGGAGGAATAGTATAGCCAGTATCAGGCTTTACCCTCATCCCGTCTTCAACTTCATATATGGGAATAGAGCTGTACTTTTTGAGTAAGCTGCTCAGCATACTCTTATGATTTGGGGACTGGTGCTGGACTATTATAAAAGCCATGCCGGTATCGGAAGGTAAGTGAGCAAAGAATTCTTTCAAAGCCTCTAACCCTCCTGCAGAGGAACCGATTCCTACAATGGGGAAATTCTGCTCCGCAGTCTCTCCTTCATAAGAATCCTGCTCTTTCTCCTTTTCTGAAATATGTTTTCTTCCTTCCTCCTGCTTATCGTGCTTGTCCATGATACCATCCTCCATTTTTGCCACTTTTATTCAGTACCTGGTGTTTTTCTTGACCTGCACTCTCTAAAAAGCCTTTTGCTAAAAATTATTATATATCTACCGTTTACTATAATTCAACAAGAAAAATACTTTTCCTGTCTTACTGTAAATTTTATCCTTAATAAAAAAGAACCCGACATTAACCGAGTTCCTGTAATAATATATACTGCTAGATTGACAACAGCGAGGAGTACTGCTTACGGATTAAATTTAATGCTGTCATCGGTCCTCAAAGTTTTCAGCGCCGGGCCCTCTATGATATCGCCCTCATAAGTAAACCGGGAACCGTGGCAGGGACAGTCCCAGGAAAGTTCCGCCGCATTCCAGGCCAGGTCGCACCCCATGTGAGTGCAGGTAATATTAACCGCATGTATCCTGCCTTTTTTGTCCTTATATATCCCTACCTTTTCATCGTCATGGATAACCACTTTTGCTTCTCCCGGTTTTATATCGCTGTCTTTAGAAACCCGTTTCAGCTTATCCCCAATTAAGTGCGAGGCAACGTCAATATTCGTGGTTACAAAATTCTTTACCATCGGGTCTGCTTTAAACCTGGACGGGTCATAAACCGGGGCCCAGGGGCTTTCCCCTTTAACAATTAAGTCTCTTAGAATCATTGCCGAAGCAGTGCCGTTGGTCATGCCCCATTTCCTAAAACCCGTGGCAACATATACGTCAGGACTTTTAGAAGTGATATTCCCAACATAGGGCACGTCGTCTAAAGTGGTGTAATCCTGTGTGGACCATCTGAGAGGAATATCTGTAACATCATAAATTTCTTCCGCAAATTCGATTAAATTTTTGTAATGAGCATTTGTGTTGGGGCCCTGTCCGGTTTTGTGATGTTCCCCCCCTATAATAACCAGCTCCCCGTTATTATAAGGAGTAAAGCGAAGGGATCTTCCGGGGTCTTCTGCGGTAATGTACATACCTCCAGGAAATTTTTCTTTTATAGTTACTCCCAGGGCATAAGACCTTTCCGGGTGCATCCTGGCAAAATAATAACCGCTGCTTCCGTAGGCAGGAAAATGAGTGGCAATGATCACTTTTTCCGCTGTTACCTTGAACCCCTCTTCAGTGATTACAGTACAGGGTTGACCTTCATGAAAATCTACTGCTCGGGTTTGTTCAAAAATATGGCTTCCGTCACCCGGGATTTCTTCAGCCAGGGCCAGGATATACTTCCGGGGGTGGAACTGTGCCTGGTCATCAAAGCGTTCAGCCGCCTTTATGTTAAAGGGGAGAGAGAGTTCTTCCATATAATGCGCTTTTATTCCCAGACTGGAGGCAGCATCTACCTCGTCCTGTATCTGCTGTATATATTTTTCTGATTGAGTATAAACATAGGCAGGCTGTCTAGAAAAATCACAGTCAATCTGTTTTTCATGAATCAATCGCTCTATAAATTGTATGGCGTATTCATTGGCATCTGCATACTGCTGTGCTTTTTCTTTTCCCAGGTGATTAATAAGGTTGCTGTATATGAGACTGTGCTGAGAGGTTATTTTAGCCGTCGTATGCCCTGTCGTCCCCTGGACAATACGGTCTGCTTCAATAACTGCTACCTTTACGTTTTCCTGTTTCAAAAGGTATGCGGCAGTAATCCCCACGATCCCGCCCCCAACCACTGCTATATCTACTTTAATGTCTTTATCCAAAACAGGATACTCCGTCGCCTCTATAGATGCCATCCAGTATGGCTGCGGTGGTTTTCCAAAGCCAAAGTCTTCAAATCCTGTGGTTTTGTCCATGTTATCTCCTCAGTTATTACAAGTTTTTTATTAATATAATTTGCTGTATTCCCTTGTTTTATTCAAGCTGCAGTAGAAATGGGCCAGAATATGGCAGGAGGAAGGGGACAGTGGACCTGCCCCCTTCCAAATACGTAGAATGGAAGCATTTTTCGGGTTTTTTACAGCTGTTAAAGGTATAATCGAAGAAAGTGTTTATAAAAAGTAAGAATGCACAAACTAAAAGTATAGCTGCACTTATATTTTGGGGGGAAACAGGTGGGTATAACATTAGCGACATGGGAAAAGCTTGTAAAAGCACTGGATAAAGGTGAAACCAATGAAATAAAAGAATTCTTAAAATTTCTTTCTCCTGTGGAACTGGCAGAAATCATGGAAGAGTTATCTCTACCCAAACTCCACAGGCTTTTGCCTTTTTTAACGGAAAAAGAGATAGCCGGGGCTTTTGAGTTTATGAACCCGGATACCCAGGGTTTAATGGCTTTTCATTTTGATAATCACAAATTAGCACAAGTAATCAATCAAATGTCCCCTGATGAAGCGGCTGACTTTTTGGCACTATTAGATGAAGGAAGAGTCCAGGAAATATTTAATTACCTGGACCAGGAAACCTCTAACGATCTCCAAAAATTGATGACGCATTCTCCGGATACCGCCGGGGGATTGATGACCTCAGATTTTATTGCTTTTCAAGCGGATAAAACCGTGGGAGAAACGTTGGAAGAAATCCAGTTTCTCGAGCTGGAAGATTCAGAGATTTTGTCCTACATTTATGTGGTGGATCAACGTGAGAAGTTGATCGGAGTCGTCTCCTTAAGGGAGATTTTCAAGGCTTCTAATGAAACTTTAATTAAAGATATTATGCACGATAAAGTGATAAGCGTAGAATTAGATACAGACCAGGAGGAAGTGGCTGCAATATTAGAACGGCACGGATTCTTAACCATTCCCGTAATCGATGAAGAGAATATACTCCAGGGGATTGTTACTCTGGATGATATGTTAGAAGTTATCGAAAGAGAAACCACAGAAGATATTTATAAACAGTCTGGTTTGTCTGTAACCGACACAGAGTTTTTAAGAAGTGAAAAAATTTTGAAGGCCCCGGTTTTAACTATTTTAAAATTGAGAATTCCCTGGCTGGTCATTGTTTTGGTAGGAGGTATCCTGGCAGGCGGAGTCATAGGTCAGTTTGAAGAGATTCTGCAGTCCGTGGTTGTTCTGGCATTTTTCATACCGGTTATCATGGACATGGGCGGAAACGTAGGAACCCAGTCTTCCACCATCGTCGTCCGCGGGGTGGTGTTGGGTCAGATTGATACCCGAAACATCTGGACCTTTTTGGGGAAAGAAACTTTAATCGGTTTTACCATAGGGGTTTTGGCCGGTGCGGCTGCAGCCCTGGTCGCTTTCCTGTGGCAGCGGGAACCCCTGGTCAGCCTGGTGGTATTTCTCAGCATGACCCTTACGTGCACCCTGGCTTCTACAATCGGTTACCTGATTCCCATGCTGAGCCACAGGTTCGGCTATGATCCGGCAGCCTCCTCCAACCCACTGATCACTACTATTAAGGATATATCCGGCCTGTTAATTTATTTCAGCCTGGCCAGTTTTCTTCTGCGACAGTTTTTGTAAAAATCCCTTCCGGTTTTTCAGAGAATATATTTCCCTGTATCCTTTTCATCCCCGTGCTGCATAAATGCATTAACTGTAATCCGCCGGTATTTACTAACCCGGCTCTTATTTAATTACCAGGCTGTTTCTTACCAGAAATCTATTATCAAAAACAACTGGAACGCCGACTCCCACCAGGTGATCCTCTTTGCTGCCGCCTTTTTCTGCATGGATATGCAGGTGAGGTTCACTGGTATTCCCCGAGTTCCCCACTCTCCCCAACAGCTGGCCTTCTTTTACCATGTCTCCTGCTTGAACCGCCACAATTCCCTGCTGAAGGTGAGCCAGCAATATTTTGTAACCATCTTTGTATATAATTACATAATTACCCGCCAGATTTATCCTGTCGGTCTCCGGGGGAATATGATCCGGCAGTCCGTCTACTGCCGCGGTTACCAACCCGTCACAGGGACTGTACACCTCCTGGCCGTAAACGGCATACCGCTCCAATTCCCGGGGATACATTCCCCTGGCCCTGTTACCCGCAGGATACAGCTTTACCATATCCAAACCATACTGTTGAGGCTCACTGATCAGGTGGCGATTTATGGTTTTTGTGCTGCCCCCTTGAGCCACATAGAAAGTCCCTCCCTTTAATGGGAAAGTCAAATTCAAAGCTTCTCCCTGATAGAATGAACCTCTAACTGCTGAAACAAACAGGATCAAAAAAATGATTCCCAGTACAACGTAAAAGCCCGGCTCAAGCCGGCTTTTCCAACCGGACAGGTGAAATATTGGAACCCCGTTCTGCCAGATCCAAATTAATCCTGCCAGGACAGAAGTCAAAACCAACCCTGCCACCAGATACCTGAGCCAGTAATACACCCAGAACCAGCTTCCCGCAGTAAATATATAAGCCGTGTAGAAGATCACCAGGAATAACCGGGAGAACCAGTCTATCCCCGGGTCTCCCCGGGTGAACCACAGCCAGGCGGAAAAGAAAACGGGAATCACTATTTGAATAATAACTGTTAAAATAAATGGTATAAACACTTAATTTACCTCTTCTTCTATCCCTCTACTTTTTCCCAGAGTTCAGATATCTTCTCTAAATCTTTAGGATTGTTGATATAACTTTCCACATACCCGCACTGACAGCAGACATAATTATCCAGGGCAGCCTGGGACCCCAAAAACCCTCCCAGGGGGATAGTATTGCATCCATAGGCCCCCTTTTTCATCTTGATATTCTCTCCAGAATACACTTCCCGGGAACTGCATTTAGGACACACACCGCTTTTCATTTTGCTTTACCTCCTTATAATTTGGAAGTTAGGCCTTCCCCACTTTTCTCTCTACCCATTCCCGGGTTTTTCTTCGTTCTTCTTTAAAGCCCTCTCCCGTATTGCGGTTTTCCAGCTCTCCATAAACTGACTTTAGGTCAGACTTAACCGGTTTAATTTCATTTTAAACTTTTTGGTAACAGTTTCCTCACTTAAGTAATACCTCCTGACACTTCCTTACCTGCTCTAATTGTATTAATGTATCCATCTGCTGTCAATCAGATGTAGGTTTGGGGTTTGGGTCAAGGACCCGTCCCCTGACTCACTGACTCCAAATATGATAGTTTCAATACCTTGTTTTTTCCTGGGAAGAATGTATACTGGTAATAAAGTGGAAGTGGAGAAATATGTACGGGGACAGGGCATCTGAGATTATAAGATGATTCAAAGTCACCGTGTTATTCCTGTTATTAACGTCATTCCGGTATGGGCTTACTTATTCAGTGATATCCTCATGGGGCGCAATAGACCCCTAGGATTCCCGCCGGTATTTCCTGATAGAAAGCAGGTTATCCTATGTTAGAAGAGTCAAAAAAAAATCTCCTTCAGTTAACCGAATCTTTAATAGAAAAGTCCGACAGTAAAAAGTCCAGGACATTAATTCTTGATTTTTTTGAAAGATGTGTGAAGCGGATTGTTGAGTTTTCAGAAGACTGCACCGAATGTGAAAATTTTGTTTATGAAACAGATAAAATAGTAAGAAAAATAGAAAACAGCCCTGATGAAATTCAAAAGCCACTGCTGGAACAACACAAGTTAAATTTGAGGAAAATTATTAACCATCTTCAGAGGGAACATAAACTGGTAAGAGAAGGACAGTTTTTTGAATTATATATGCCCACGGGACTTGCCCTGGGGCTTCCCTTCGGCTTGCTCATGGGCAACCTGGCGTTAGGACTTTCCTTCGGCCTGATTATAGGGACTGCCCTGGGAGCAGCCCAGGATACAAATGCTAAAAAGAAAGGCCAGCTGATCTAGGAAATCAGTTTCAACGTAACGCCCCGGCTTACCGCCTGGGCTCTTCCCCTGACTCCCAATTTACCGTAAATATTGCTGGTATACCATTTCACTGTTCCCACCGAAAGATAGAGCTTTTCAGAAATATCCTGGTTGGAGAATCCCTGGCTGATTAAATGTAATATCTCCAGTTCCCGGGCAGTCAACTGCTCCACCAGCTCCTGGTATGAAGGTTCTCCTGTCTTTTTAACTCTTCCCCCGGTTCCGGGTGTTTCTCCAGTGGATTCTTTTAAAATCATTTCCTGGGAAATTTTATTTACGTACTTCAACAAATCTCTATTTTTACGGAGAGAACTGTCCCTGTTCATCCCTTTTACTACTCTGGAAAACACAGGAGCCAGGTTTCTTCCTTCATCATGAAAAACCTGATAATACCCTGACTCAAATCCAATCCGCAGGGCAGAAACCAGGGAGGCTTCCGCGGATTCCAGGCTACCTGCTTGTTCTTCCGCCATGGCTTTCACCAGAAGTGTCTCCAACAACAGCCGGTTTTGTTCCCCACGGTTTGCAAGTTCTTCAACAGGCTTCATATACTTTTCAGCCAGACCAGGACCTGCTTTGTTTTCTGCCATCAATAGACGGCAAAGAACCAGGAACCCCTTTTCCTGTCCACCCTGCACCGGATTATCCTCTTTGATCCCTGCATTGAAAAGCACCTCTCTGCCCCTTGCTGCCTCTCCCAGTTCCAGAAGGATACGGGCTTTCCAAACAGCGGCGGGGAACATGATAAAATTGGGCAGTTCCCCCTGGCTGTGCAGGGTTTCAATTTCCTTGATGGTTTTTTGAGCATTGTGGTATTCCTGCCTGGTAAAATACAGGGCTGTCTTAAAAAGATAGTTCCATCCCAGGGAGGGCTTCTCCGGCCTGCTTAGAAAAAGGCCTCTTTCTATGCAGCGCTCCGCCTCCTCCAGTTCGCCTTTTTCCCTCAGCAGTTCTCCCAGCAAAACCCACAGCAGCCCTGCCCTGGGGACTGCAGAAAGCCCTGCTTTTCGGGCAGCCTGCAGCATATCCCGGGCCATTTCCTCGGCTTCCTTCAATCGTCCCAGGTAGTACAGGGTTGTGGCCAACTTAAAGCCAGAGGACAGGAAAAAAATATGGCTGCCGATTTTTTGGCTGTGCAGGCGTGCTTCCATATAATAAGGATACGCATCTTTTGGATTTCCTGAAAATAACCGGGCATCCCCGGAAAAAACAGCCACGCTCATCCTCCAGTAGTGGCTTTCCCGGGGCAGCAGCTGCAGGGCTTTTTCCGCATTTTCCAGGACTTTTGAAAAATTTTGAGTATAAACATTATTATACGCCTTTACCGCTGCCACGATTCCGGCATATTCTCTCTGCTCCTCTTTATTTTCGTACTCCAATTCCTCCGCCAGTTCCAGGCTCTCTTTAGCCTCCTCTCTTCCTTTGCGAAGAAGGCGGTAGAATGCTTTGTGCGCTGCCAGGCGAGGAAATTTTTTTAACAGCTCCGGATGAAAGTCTTCCAGACACCGGTTCAGGTAACTCGACCCTTTATCCTGCATAACTTCATCAAAATGCTCATGGATAATTTGGGCAGCAGTTTCCAGATTATTTGAAGAAAAAGCATGATGAACAGCTTCCCCGGGTTCCCCTTCTTTCAAGAACCATCTTCCGGCTTTTTCATGAAGTTCGTCAACTTTATCAGGTGCCGCCATTTTCAACTGATGTAAAAGCAGGTCGGCAAACAGCTGGTGATAGCGGTACCAGGTGCTCTGGTCATCCAGGGGAATGACAAAAAGGTTGTCCCGCTCCAGAACGGCCAGTACCTCAGAGCTGTTGGTTTTTCCGGTTACCTCATCGCACAGTGGGGCACAAAAGCGGTTTAAAATGGAAGTCTGCAGGAGGAAGTCCTGGATGTCTCCCGACTGTCTGGAAAAGACTTCTTCGCTGAGAAAATGAAGCACGTGCCGGTGGCTGCCGGCAAAGCTATTTATGAATTCCTCTGTATTTCGGCTTGTGGATAAAGAAAACGCTGCCAGCTGCAGTCCTGTGACCCAACCCTCAGTTTTGTTGTACAGAGCAGTGACCTGGGATTCATCCAGTTGAAGTCCTTTGCATGTATTAAACAACCAGTCCGCTTCCTCCCGGGAAAACTTCAATTCCTCCAGGCGGATTTCAGCCATTTTGCGCCGGGCCCGCCACCGGGGCAGGGGCCAGGCAGGGTCGGAGCGGGTGGTCACTACCAGGTGAAGCGCCGGCGGTAAGTTTTCAATAAAAAAGGTCATATCTTTATGAATCTGAGGATTGTTAATCAAGTGATAATCATCCAGGACCAGGAATAATGGGTTCTCCAGGGCAAACAGGTCATTCAGCAGCGGGGTTAAGAGGGATTGGCTGACCATGGAGGGGTCTGATGACAGCACTGTTGAGCGAAGCATTTCCAGGGGCCCGTTTCCCACACCGCTTTCAACTGTCTGCATGGCTGATATAAGGTAAAGCCAGAAGCGCTCCGGTTCATTATCCTCCTGGTTAAGTGAATACCAGGCGGTCCGATCTTCACGGCCGGCCAGCCACTTCCTGACCAGGGTAGTCTTGCCGAAACCTGCCGGGGCTGAAACCAGGGTAAGCTGCCGGATAAACCCTTCGGCAGCGGTTAAATCTTCCTCCAGGCGCTCCTGAATCCGGGGCCTTGACAGGATATTTGTACCCAGGGGCGGAACGTTAGTTTTAATTTTTAGAATGTCACCTACCATGATTGATTCCCCCTGACATCTACATTATTCCTCATTGAATGCGAACAATCCTTTTAAATAACTATGAAAAGCGCTTCCAGTTTCAAAGAGTGAACCTTCCCCACCAACCGTACTTTCAGTTTAGAGGTTGAGGCTTCCAGGAGAATAACTGATGTTATTCCGGGGACGGTTACTGGTTAGAGGAACAATTTAAAATTTACATACTTCAGCCCCCCTGTTTCTGAAACCAGGACTTAATGCCCTCCTACTAATCATGTAGTGAAAGGTTGGTTTTCAAAAAACCAACCTTCGTCAGGTTTAAATTTAGTTGAACAAAGTTATGATAAATACAAAATTAAAAGGAGTTGAGCAGAGGATGAAAAACATGAAATTTCTAATTTTTGGAGCAGGAGTATTGGGCAGCCTGTATGCCGCTCGACTTCATGAAGCCGGCATAGAGACAGCTCTTGTGGCCCGGGGTCAGCGTTACAAAGACATTAAGGAACCCGGCATCGTGTTGGAAAACTTTTACACCGGTGAGCGCACCACAACCCATGTGCGGGTTCTGGAGGAAATGCCCAGAGATGAGTATTTTGACGTATGCGTAGTACTGATTCAAAAAACTCAGCTGGACTCGGCACTTCCAGCCCTGGCTGCCAACCCACACATCCCCACCTTCCTCTTCTTAAATAACACCGCGGAAGGACCCGGGGTCATGATTGATGCATTGGGACGGGATCGGGTCATGATGGGTCATGTCAACGCCGGGGGCGAGCGCATCGGTCCCGTGGTGCATTACATGGTGGCGGATAAAATGCCTCTGGGGGAACTGGACGGAAGCATAAGCCAGCGCCTGCAGCAAATCGCCGGGACTTTCAAAGCTGCTGGATTTGAAGTGGAGCTGAACAAAAACATAGACTCCTGGAAGCGCTATCACGTGGCTCTGGCAGTGCCCTTCGCATACGCCATGTACAAGGTAGATTGCTGTAATTATCGTTTATCCCGGAATCGGGAGACTGTCAGGAAAAGTATCCGGGGCATTCGTGAAGCCTTTCAGGTACTTCGAACCCTGGGGTACCCCATAGAACCACCAAAATTCCGGCTTATCTTTGCCATTCCAGACTTTATTTTAGTACCCCTGTTCCAGTGGGTCATGAGAATGAAAATCGCCGATATCGGCATGGCCAGGCATCTCCGGAATGCCCGGGATGAAATGGACCAGCTGAGCAAAGAGTTTTTTGCACTGGTAGATAAATCAGGGATGGAAACTCCCACGCTGAACGAACTGCGCCGGGCAGCCGAACCTTCTGTCCTTATTCCTGCCGCTGAGTAAACATGGTTAAAAAGAAAATGTTAATCAGTCATTTAAATAAAGGACGGGAGACTTCTTTACCATGGAATAAAGAATCTTTTAGAGTTAGGAGGAGGAAAACATGAATTCAGCATCAAAATGGAACCTGCATGATATGATTGACCGGTTGGGGGCATCATTTGGTGCACTGGTCTACCGAAACCACCGGTTATTTGGTAAGTCCCTGGAGGCAGTCCCCCTGCGGGAGGCTGTCCGCGGAACACATACAGAGGTTTCTGAACTGCAGCCCGGCGTCTGGCAGAAGGTCTCAGCCTATGGACCCGCCGGCAGATTTGACGCCTCGTATCTCCCTTACCGCTGGCGGGGTTTCCAGGCACCCACCTTGTTGTTTATTCACGCCAGCGGGGAACAGCCTTATGATTTCAGGCGGTTCAGCTCCAACTCCTTTCGCAGTATTTTTGTGGATAAAGGTTTTGACCTGGATGTTAACCTGATATTGCTGATGGCTCCGTTTCATGAGGGGTCTCAGAATGACTACATTAAGGCAATGGGCTATCTCCAGAACTATGTGGGGATGCTGAGCACAACAGCTGCACTGTTGGATGCCCTGGCAGATCGACTCCGGAAAGAGGGCTGTCCCGCAATATTGGCCGCAGGTCTCAGCCTGGGAGGCTGGGTAGTTAACCTTCACCGTGCCTTTTATGGTAGGAATGTGGACCGTTATGTAACGATGATTGCCGGCTCACGATTGAGCGAGGTCTTCTTATCCTCCCATTACCAAAAACTCACTGCGGAATCTGCCCGGGCAAACCCGGAATTGTTAAAAGATTTCCTGGACTTTGAAAGGGAGTTTCGCACCAACGATTCTGACGACTGTTATCCTCTGCTGGCCCGCTACGACCGCCTGGTAGAGCTGGAAACTCAGCGGGCGGGTTACGAAGGTATGGACCTAAAAATTTTGGACAAAGGCCACTTCACCGGAATGGCTGACACCACAGCCCACCGCCGGCATATACAACGCTCCATTACTTGAGCAGACACTTTTTTTCAATGAAAACCAGGAGGGAAAACTTATGGAGTGTGATAAGAACAGAACATCTGAAGAAAAATATTTTTGGCAGGTACAGGTGCGTTCCACAGGTCATCTGGATTCCTGGATCAAAGATTACCTGGGAGTGATGAACATCCACCACGAAAAAGACGGCAGCACTTATATCCAGGGAGAACTGCCGGACCTGCCGGCGGTATACGGTGTAATTCTACAGCTGAGGGATGCAGGGATAGCCCTGCTGTCCCTGCACGTGGAAAGAGTACGCAGTATACCACAGAAGCAGCAGTAAATGTCTCAAACTTATGAAGGGCTTTAGCCCTTGGAGAGACTCAAACAGGTCCTTTCTGGCAGACAAAAACTACCAGGGGGTATTCACCCTCCCCCATGATAAAAGGGTCATACAGATGATTCATCTCCAGCTGTTTCACCTCAAAATTAAAATCATCAAGGAGATCCACCCATGTATCCATTTCAAAAAGCCCCAGTTCATGGATATCTGTAATTATTTCAAGCTCCTCAAACCGGCGTATTAAGTAAATGAAGACTGCCTCATAGGTTGAACTGAAAGGCATGGGAATATGGTTGTTTTCGAAGAGGGTAATTTCTATACCATCCTTTGAGCCGGTATATACAAAGTTATTTTCTTCGAACTGTTCGGCAGTCTGTGCTGTTATTAAAAGCATCCCCCCTGGCACCAGGTGCTCATACGCTGTACCAACCGCTTTATGCAGGTCTTCTTTCGTCTTCATGTAAAAGATAGAATCAGGGATGGCCACGCAGTCAAATTTACCATCCAATCTTATTGAGCGCATATCTCCTGAAATGTAATTCACCTCAGGATTAATGGATGATGCTACTTTTAACATCCCTTCGCTGAT
>SKNC01000057.1 GCA_007120745.1 Bacillota bacterium | reverse complement strand
TTTTGCCTGACTCTACGGGATTGCGATTTCTGCCGTAGGTATGCTGGCAACCGCCGGTATGGTTATTGCAGTTGATGCATACGGTCCCATTGCTGACAACGCCGGTGGTATTTCCGAGATGGCAGAATTAGGACCCGAAGTTCGAAGCATTACCGACCAGCTGGACTCCTTAGGGAACACCACCGCTGCGATAGGTAAAGGTTTTGCCATTGGATCGGCGGCTCTAACCTCCCTTGCGCTGTTCTCGGCCTTTACTCAGGCCGCAAACCTGGATGTTATCGACATCACCAGCGCAGAGGTTATCGCTGGACTGCTGATTGGTGGTTTGATGGTATTCCTGTTCTCCGCTATGACCATGGAAGCCGTAGGAAAAGCAGCTTTCATGATGATTGAAGAAGTGCGGCGCCAGTTCCGGGAAATCCCCGGTATCATGGAATACAAAGCCAAGCCCGACCACGCCAAGTGTGTTGACATCAGCACCGGGGCTGCCTTAAAAGAGATGATTCTTCCCGGTCTCATGGCCGTTGTCGTTCCCCTGCTCATTGGCTTCACTCTGGGCGCACAGGCCCTGGGTGGACTGCTGGCCGGTGTTCTGGTAACCGGTGTATGTATGGCCATTAACATGGCTAATGCCGGCGGCGCCTGGGATAACGCCAAGAAATACATCGAAGGCGGAGCCCATGGCGGTAAAGGAACAGAAGTTCACGCTGCAGCCGTTGTTGGTGACACCGTAGGTGACCCCTTCAAGGATACCTCCGGTCCCTCACTGAACATTCTGCTCAAGCTGGTAAGTATCGTAGCCCTGGTATTTGCACCTCTGTTCCCTAACTAAAACAAACAATACAAACAATACAAACGGCAGGCAAATTTTTTGCCTGCCGTTTCATTTGTACTAAGGCTTAATAACGGGGACGGTTCTCATTTGTCGCATAAATGTTTCATTAACACTTTAGATTTTAAAATATTTTCTATATAATGGAGAAGAACTTAAAATAATATTGAAACAATAATTGGAAAAACATACTATTTTATTTATTGGGAATAATAAGTGTCATGTTCCATGAGGAGGGAAGAACAACATGTCCATGAAAGAAAAGCTTTTGAACTTTATGAGGGAAGAGGCCTACAAGCCTTTGAACCTGGAAGAGCTTGTTACATTAATGCAAATTACCGAAAAAAAAGAAATAAAAAAGTTTACTAAATTATTGAAAGATATGGAAGAAAACGGAGAAATTATTAAAACCAGGTACAACCGGTATGGTGTTCCCGAAAGAATGAATTTAGTGGTGGGATACCTGCAGGCGCATCCTCAGGGGTATGGCTTTATTATCCCGGAACAAAAAGAACAGAAAGATGTCTTTGTTAATCCAAATGATATAAACGGAGCCATGCACGGAGACCGGGTTGTTGCCCGATTGATAAAAAAAGCAGAAGACAAAAAACCAGAAGGGGAGATTATTCGTATCATAGATAGGGCCAATAAAACCCTGGTGGGCACTTATGAGTGTTACCGGAACTATGGCTTTGTGATTCCTGATGAACACCGGATTATACAGGACATATTTATACCTAAAGGGTGTTCCCGCAGCGCTAAAAACGGGGACAAAGTGGTGGTAGAAATTACCCGCTGGTCCGAAAAAAGAAGAAACCCTGAAGGGGTGATTACCGAGGTTCTTGGGCATAAAAGCCTGCCAGGGGTTGACATATTTTCCATAATAAAAAAATATGAGCTGCCGGAAGATTTCCCTCCTGATGCTTTGACAGAAGTAGAGCAGTTTTCAGACAAGATTAGTGACTCTGAATATGAGCAGAGAGAAGACCTTCGGGGCCTGCTGACCATAACCATTGACGACCAGGAAGCCAAGGATCTGGACGATGCTGTATCTTTGGATAAAACTGAAAAAGGGTATCGATTAGGAGTTCATATTGCGGATGTGGGTTACTACGTCAGGGAAGGCAGTTTTTTAGACCGGGAAGCGTTCCTGAGAGGGACCAGTGTTTACCTGGTAGACCGGGTAATTCCCATGCTGCCGCCCCGCCTTTCCAACGATTTATGCAGTTTGAATCCCAATATTGACCGGCTTACCTTAAGTGCAATGATTGATCTTAACCATGCGGGAAACATTATAAACCATGAGCTGCATGTCAGCATTATCAATATTAATGAAAGAATGACCTACCAGAATGTGAATAAAATTATTGAAGAAAATGATCCGCAGCTGAAGGAAAAATATAAAGAGATTGTTCCCATGCTGCAGAATATGACGGAGCTGTCTAAAATATTGAAAGACAACCGTCGAAAAAGAGGGGCGCTGGGCTTTGAGTTTCCCGAGACTTATGTAAAACTGGACGAAAACGGCCGTCCCATTATGGTAGGAGAAAAGAAAAGGGGAATTGCCGAGAGCATTATTGAGGAATTTATGATTACCTGTAATGAAGTGGTAGCAGAACACTTTTATCATATGAAGATACCATTTTTATATAGAATCCACCCTGACCCAGATGAGGAGAAGATTATTAATTTTAGGGACTATATTACAAACTTTGGTTATACCTTAAAGGGAAGCCTGAGAAACCTTCATCCTTCGACACTGCAGAACGTCCTGGAGCAGGCCAAAGGAAAAAAGGAAGAAAGAATTATTCATACAATTCTGTTGAGGTCAATGAAATTAGCCCGATATTCAGAATTAAAAGAAAGGCATTTTGGACTGGCATCGGAGTATTACACTCATTTTACCTCACCCATTCGACGTTATCCTGACCTGGTGATTCACAGAATTACCAGGGAAGTACTGCAAAGCGGGGAGCTTTCTAAAAAAAGAATAAAAAAACTCAAAAAAAATCTCCCTGCAGCTGCGGAGCACTCCTCAAACCGGGAGCGGATGGCCATGGAAGCGGAAAGAGAGAGCCAGGACCTGAAAAAAGTAGAGTACATGGAGGATAAAGTGGGACAGGAATTCTCCGCTATTATCAGCAGCATCACGAACTTTGGAATGTTTGTCATGCTGGAAAATACCATTGAAGGACTGGTCCACATCAGCAGCATGGCAGATGATTACTATCACTTTATCGCTAAGGAGTTTTCCCTGGAGGGAGAAAGGACCAAAAAGATCTACCGCATTGGGGATCCGGTTAAAATACTGGTGAGCAATGTTAATCGCGAGGAAAGAAATATTGATTTTGTTCTGGTGGATTAAACAAGGAAGCTCCCAAAAAGCAGGATGCGGAAATATTTTCTAACACCCGTGTCTTGACACAATCTTGAAGTGCGCTGCAATTGACATAAACTTCGAATAATGTTACAATTCATTTAGGAAGTGCTTATTCAACTGACATTTTTTAGAAAAATAAGTGCCCTATTTGTCTGCAGAAGACAGATAGGGCTCGTTTTTCCCCGGAGATAATAATGAGTGAAAAGATTTTTGCCCGGAATCGAAAAGCCAGACATGATTATCATATTGATGAAACCTATGAAGCCGGTATTGCCCTGCAGGGCACTGAAGTCAAGTCCATCAGGGCCGGCAGGGTGAACTTGAAAGACAGTTTTGCCCGGGTTGATAAGGGCGAGTTATTTTTGTATAATATGCATATTAGCCCTTATGAGCAGGGAAATATATTTAATCATGACCCGTTACGCACAAGAAAATTGTTAATGCATAAAATGGAGATAAAGAGGCTCATCGGCCTCATTAAAGAAAAGGGTTTTACCTTGATTCCCTTAAAACTTTACCTTAGAAATGGTAAAGTCAAGGTGGAATTAGGATTGGCCCGGGGGAAGAAGCTCTATGACAAGAGGAAAACCCTTCAAGAAAAAACTGCGAAACGGGAAATTGAAAGGGCTTTCCGGGAACGCCAGAAACAATGAAAAACTTTATAATAAAATTCTAATAAATTTTGGGGGCGTAAGGATTCGACGAGGGTGGTATGGGTAGAGGCTGCGAGCCCGGGACCATGGCCCGGTCATCAACATGGAACAGTTAAAACAACTGCAGAAAATAATTACGCTTTAGCTGCTTAGATAAAGCAGCCGTCCACCCGGTTTTTGCCTGTGAAACTGGAATGGGCGACAAGCAGCAGGCTACCTGAACTGAAGCTGCTCATATTCAGAACCAGGGAACTCACCTGAGCTAGTGACCGTGTAATCCCCGTCCTGTGGTAACCACGGCACAAAAAGAAGAATCAGGACTATGCTCGTAGATGTTTCTGCTGGTATGCTTTCGGACGCGGGTTCAATTCCCGCCGCCTCCACCAAATATAAACTCAAATTTTGATACAATGATTATTACCCAAAGTATAAGTTTGCCGCAACGGCAAACTTATACTTTGAATTTTTTGTGGCAACATTATGCTTGTATTTTTGGACCCAGTTCTACAGTTGTTTATTATAGGTCGGTCAGGTTGGGAAAAAGACTGTCTGGGCAAAATTTATTCTTTATGTTCTCAACTGTCCGTTCAACATTATCTTTACTTCTTTTGGGAACCTTTTTAAAAATTAATTGTCTTAATAGTTGAAGAGTTTACGGCGACAGATATGGCTGCTTTACGTGAACTCTATCGAAACTATTAAAATAAAGAGGGAGGATATTAATAAATGAAAAAACGGATAATTCATATAAGCTTAACACTCATTGTAGTTGCAGTTTTTGCTTTGCTTTCTTTTCATTATGTTTTACCTCGAGAAAACATTATATCTGCATCTATTGCATATCAAACCGTAGAACAACTTACTGATAAATCAGATAAAATTATTATCGGGACTGTTAAGTCTTCAGAAGCTTTATGGTTTCATAACACAAGCAAACGAATTCAAGTCCAAGGCTGGGAAAGTGATGAAGAAAGATATGATCTAAAATATATTGTTACTTACTATACCGTAGAAATCGAAGAATACCTGAAAGGGGATGGGCCGAAAGAAATAACGGTAGGTCTTCTTGGTGGAACCGTAAGGAACCACACCTTTATTTTTGAGGATTCGCCCACATTGACGGAAGATGAAAAAGTGCTTCTCTTTTTACAGCCTTCGTGGGAAGAAGCTGTCAATTATACAGGACCTGATACTTATATAATCTACGGCTATTATCAAGGAAAATACTAATTAAATAATGACAAAGCAATAAATTATGACACAAGAATAAACAAAAAAAAAGATTCTCTTATTGAGAAAG
>SKNC01000034.1 GCA_007120745.1 Bacillota bacterium | reverse complement strand
GCTGCCAGTATCTCTTCAATATTAACATAGATCCGAATGTAGGGCTGCCTTCCCAGGGTTGTCTGCAGATAGCAGTATTCACAAAGGCCGGGGCAGCTGGTGGATAAAGGCAGCTGATAGTGGGCGGAGGGTTTGCAGGAGGAGAAATTCAGGCTTTTTTTCACCGTTACTGCTAAAATTTTTTTAGCTCTGCGATATTTTTCCGCCGGGGTTTTCCCGGGAAGTCCGGCCACCCTTAAGGAGGGACGTACCTCCATTGGAATACCCGCCCGGGAAAAACTGTCGTAAAGCGTTTTTCCCAGGGGATAGGACAGGGCCTTTTCTTCAATAATTACTTTTTCAGGAGAAAACAGGTACTGCACGGGCATAACCTCCTTTACCTTTTCCATGATGTTAGTATAAGCGGCTGTTCTATTTCCTATTAGCACTACGGCGAAAGATTACTTTT
This sequence comes from Bacillota bacterium, assembly GCA_007120745.1. Classification (GTDB taxonomy): domain Bacteria; phylum Bacillota; class Dethiobacteria; order SKNC01; family SKNC01; genus Contubernalis. Next base: position 16,555 of record SKNC01000034.1, on the reverse strand, counting down.
TTTGTTACATCGCTGCGCCACAGGGACGGTTCCATCGTTTTCCCTTCGGACCTTCGCTGCGCTGCGGTGACGCTCGAACCGTCCCCATGGCTCCGTTATTTGCAACGTTTCGCTGCTGTAGTATTAGTATCTGCTTTTTTAAAATTATTATTTCAATAAAGCCAGAGAGCATCTAATGGAAATCATTATAATTTTTCATAATTTTTCATATATTTTTTCTTGTTCCAGTGCCTATAAAAATGCTATAATAAATTGAACGAACATAAGTTTGTGACGCGGATGGTACAATTTTGAGATTTCTCACGGGGAGGTTTTGAGGATGAAGAAAAAGACCTGTTTTCAATGCCAGGAATGTGGTTATGAAGTACATAAATGGATGGGAAAATGCCCCGAATGTCAGGAATGGAATACCTTTCAGGAGATGCATAAAGAAAAGAAACTTTCCGAAGGGGGCATTGAGAGACAGCCGGGGATAGTTATGGCATATCAGGATATTGTCCCCCTGGAGGGGGAGAGGATACCAACCGGTTATTCAGAACTGGATCGGGTGCTGGGAGGGGGACTGGTAAAAGGTTCCGTGGTTCTCATGGGAGGGAGTCCGGGTATAGGGAAGTCAACTATACTGCTGCAGGTTGCAGGTAAACTGGAGTCTTCCGGCCCTGTTCTGTATGTTACCGGCGAAGAGTCGGTGCACCAGGTGAAAATGAGAGGAGAAAGGCTGGGAATCTCAGGGAAAGGTCTTTTTGTGGCGGCAGAAACTAATGTTGAGGAAATAAAAAAACAGGTGGAACAAATTCAACCTGCAGTGATGATTCTTGATTCTATACAGACCCTCTACAGGCCCGGGCTGTCTTCGCCGCCGGGCACTGTGTCACAAATTAAGGAGGTTACGGCAGAAGTCGTCGAAATGGCGAAAAAGAAGGATATCGGTGTATTCATGGTGGGGCATGTAACCAAAGAAGGGGTTATGGCGGGACCCAGACTGTTGGAGCATATGGTAGACTGTGTGCTTTATTTTGAAGGAGATTCCCGGCAGAGTTATCTTCTGCTCAGGGGCGTAAAAAACAGATTCGGTTCTACCCATGAATTAGGGGTATTTCAGATGCAGGAGAAAGGGCTAACCCAAATTGAAAATCCTTCGGAAATCTTTTTATCCAGCCGGCAGGAGAACACGGTGGGAACATCAGTAACGGCCAGCCTGGAGGGCACCAGGCCTTTATTAGTAGAAATACAGGGGCTGGTTACCCCTACACGATATGAAAACCCCCGGCGTATGACCCAGGGGCTTGATTACAACAGGGTGGTTCTTTTGATGGCGGTGATGGAAAAAAAGTTAGGCATTTTTCTTCACGGCCACGATGTATTTTTAAAAGTTGCCGGAGGAGTAAAGCTCAATGAACCGACGGTGGATCTGGGGGTGGCAGTTTCCTTATTTTCAAGTTTAAAAAACTGCCCGGTTCATTCTCATGCTGTTTTTATAGGTGAAGTAGGGCTTACAGGAGAAGTCAGGGCAGTGAAAAGTTTAGAAAAACGAATTCTAGAGGGGAAGAAACTAGGATTTCAAAGATTTATTGTTCCTTATTCCGGCGCAACCAGTATGAACGGAATTTCGGCTGAGGGGATAATCGAAGTAAAAACGTTAAAACAAGCATTATCCGCAGCATTTTCATAGAATGCAGAAGGAACTAAAAACGTCACGCCAGAGGAGTCATTAACGAGTCATTGTTGTTGAGATGGATTCGTGAAAGCAGCAATGGGAATGAAGAGCTTCTATTATGTCAAATTAAAATGGCCCAGGGTTGATATTTTTTTATACTCCTTGGTTAATATATCTTCCAAATTTAAATCTAAAATATTACATAAAGCTGCCAGGTAAAAGAGATTGTCACCGATTTTACTTTCAATAATTTCTCTGCAGTTTTCACATAAATTACCATTAAAGTGAGAATCCATATACTGCTTGTAATCTTTAAAGGTGGCGTCTTTGGGGATGTCCTGCCGGGTGGCGTTCACAGTCAGACATCCACAGGTGGTAACCGTTTTGGTAATGGCCCGGTTTACCCTGGAGTTGGTATCCTGATATTTAGACAAACTGTCCAGGATACTGCGGTGTCTAATTAAAAGTTCATCTACCTTTTGCTGAAAATCGCCAATAATAACAGTTTTCATACTTTCACCTCTTAGAATGATTGTTTTATTTCCCTGGTTAAAAAAAATCTATGCAATGCCGGTTTTCTCCAGCATGTAAATATATCCTTAGGGTACAGGTATTTTATATCATTATATTGCTACCTGTAATCCTTTGTCAAGTGAAGCTCTTTCCTGGATTGTGTAAATATTTTGCAGGACAAATCATCTATTTGCTCCCTTGTTATTCGCAGGATCTCATTTGAAGACCCTGACTAAGGGCATAGAGGGGCTTGAATAATTCTCTTATTCAAAAAAAAGCTTGACCCTGGAACTATAAAAAAGGAAATTATTCAAGCCTACCCAGAACCGGAGGGCCAGCAAATACCAATATCTAACATTCAAAATTGACACAAGGCCTTTAGTGTGTTAAAATATTTGTGTAGCTGTTCTAGGAGGTTTAAACATGTTCAATGTTGGAGATAAAGTTGTTTATCCGATGCACGGGGCTGGAGTAATCGAAGCAATAGAAGAAAAAGAAATTATGGGAACTACGAAAAAATATTATATCATGAAAATGCCCATAGGTGAAATGAAGGTAATGATACCTCTGGATAATGTAAGCAAAATTGGTTTACGGCAGATTATTGATGACGAAGGTGTTAACAAAGTTTTCACCATTCTCAATGAACAGCACAGCAGCATTTCAACCAACTGGAACCGCCGTTACCGGATGAATATGGAGAAAATAAAGAGCGGAAGTATCTTTAAGGTTGCGGAGGTGGTTCGCAACCTGATGATTAGAGAGCGAGATAAGGGCCTTTCCACAGGGGAGAGAAAAATGCTGGAAAGTGCAAAGCAGATTCTGGTAAGTGAACTGGTTTTAGCAAAAGGTATAGACGAAGACCAGATGCTGTGCATACTGGACGAAGTCTTTCAGCATCAAAAGTAGACGCTTTTGGTGCTTTTCTTGTGTGGGAGGTTTTTATTTTTTGTCGTATTATGCAGGGATACATATTCAACCTTGAATTTGGACATTTATATAAGTTATAATAAAAAGTGTAAGCTTTTTTATTTTATAAGGTTTTTTATCTGAAAAAGAATATAGAAAGTATAGCACTACAGCGAAACGTTGCAAGTAGCGGAGCCATGGGGACGGTTCGAGCGTCACCGTAGCGCAGCGAAGGTCCGAAGGGAAGACGATGGAACCGTCCCCGTGGCGCACCTAAATGAGAAAGGAGGTGAACAAAGTGGGTCAGAAAGTATTTCGTATTGTTGCACTGATTGTTGGCTTTGTGCTGGGTTATCAGGTTTTCGATGCAGGCTTTAGCGCTCTTTCAACGGTTACCACCTTTAATCTAACCGAAGCTGGCTTGAATGCTGCCAGCATCAGTGTATCTGTTCTGGGAGGTTCATTATTTGGAATCATATTCTATATTATTACTCCCGCAATCATAAACCAGGTGGTTCAGTTTACTTCCTGGGCTGAAGGTAAATTAAAGCTAATTCCCACTCAAGATATTGTGCTGGGAACCATAGGGTTGGTAATAGGTCTTTCCATTGCGGCTTTGTTGAGCATTGCCATTTACAGAATCCCATGGGTAGGGGTCTACCTGTCTCTGGCGGTCACACTAATTTTAGCCTACCTGGGTATAAATATCGCAACCAACCGCAGGGATGAGCTTTCTTTTATTAATTCTTTGTTCTCCTTGCAGGGGAAGGGAGAGAGAATCACCTCCGGCAAAAGTATAAAAGTGCTGGATACCAGTGTCATTATTGACGGTCGAATTGCAGATATCTGTAAAACAGGATTTTTAGAGGGAGTCCTGATGATTCCAGGATTTGTTCTGGAGGAACTCCGTCACATTGCAGATTCGTCGGATGTACTTAAAAGAAACCGCGGCCGTCGTGGTTTAGATATCTTAAACAAGATACAAAAAGAACTGGACATTCCGGTTCAGATTACCGAGCAGGATTATGAAGATATGGAAGTGGATAGTAAACTGGTAAAGCTAGCCAAACAATTGAAAGGGAAAGTAATCACAAATGATTATAACCTGAATAAGGTTTGTGAGCTTCAAGGAGTTCCGGTATTGAATATTAATGAACTGGCCAATTCACTGAAACCGGTAGTTCTCCCGGGAGAAGAAATGACAGTTCAAATTATTAAGGATGGTAAGGAACTGGGTCAGGGAATCGGGTATCTGGATGATGGTACCATGATCGTGGTTGATGGAGGGAAAAAACATATGATGCAGCATGTGGAAGTAGTGGTTACCAGTGTGCTGCAGACAGCTGCCGGGAGGATGATTTTTGCCCGGCCGAAAGCTTACCTGGCCAATTATTTCAATGAGGTGAAATAGTGTTTGTTTCCGCTGTTGTTCCTGCCGCAGGAAAAGGGAAAAGGATGGGGGAAAAGGGTAATAAACAATATCTGCTGTGCGGTGGGAGGCCGGTTTTGGCTCAAACCCTGCTGCGGTTGTCCCGTTATCCCTTTGATAGAATTATAATCGCTGCGGCTCCGGGGGAAGAGGAATTCTGCAGAAAAGAAATTGTTGTTCCCCTGAAACTGGATATCTCGGTAGAGGTGGTCTCCGGAGGAAAGGAAAGACAGCAGTCCGTATTTAATGCTTTAAAAATTCTGGCCCCGCAGACTGAGGTGGTCCTCATACATGACGGGGCCCGTCCCTTTGTTACCCGTAAGCTTTTGGTTGATTCCGTTGAGACGGCAAAGGTTTATGGGGCGGCTGTGACTGCAGTTTCCGTGAAAGATACTATTAAAACGATAGATGATGAAGGATTCGTGGTGGACACGCCTCCCCGCAGTCTGCTGTGGGCAGCCCAAACACCCCAAACCTTCCTCTTCCCGTTACTTTATCAGGCCTACCGAAAAGCTGAGGAAGCAGGGTTTTTGGGTACTGATGATGCCTCCCTGGTGGAAAGGTTAGGACACCGGGTCAAGATTGTTCAGGGCAGGTATGAAAACATAAAAATCACTACTCCCCAGGATTTAATCCTGGCGGAATCCCTCTTTAAAGGGGAAGAAGAGGGGGAAACGCTGAAATGAGGGTAGGAACAGGTTATGATGTTCACCGCCTGGTGGAGGCCCGCCCCCTTATCTTGGGAGGGGTGGAGATTTCTTTTGAAAAGGGCCTGCTGGGACATTCCGATGCCGATGTGCTGGTTCATGCCCTGATGGATGCGCTGCTGGGCGCTGTGGGAAAAGGGGATATTGGCAGTCATTTCCCGGACTCCCAGGAACAGTATCGGGGAATTTCCAGCCTGCTGCTGCTGGGAAAGGTTATTGATTTATTGAAGCAGGAAAACTTTACGGTGGTCAATGCGGATATGGTCATTATTGCACAGAAACCAAAGCTGGCCCCCTACATAAAGGACATGAAAGAAAAGATTGCTGCTGTGTTAGAGGTTCCCCCCGGTGTTATCAATATTAAGGCTACTACCACAGAGGGGCTGGGGTTTACAGGCAGAGAAGAGGGAATAGCGGCCCAGGCTGTGGTTCTGATAACAAAATTAGAGAAGAAATAAAGGCCATCTGTAATCAAGGGGACGGTTCTTCTGATTACGGATAAGCAGATTTAGTAACAAACATGACCCCGTGAGGATTCACGATAGATTAATAGTCAGGAGGTAAAAAGTTTGAACCAGAAAGTAAGAGTTCGATTTGCTCCAAGTCCCACCGGACCTCTGCATATTGGGGGAGCCAGGTCAGCCCTTTTCAACTGGCTGTTTGCCCGGAAGCACGGTGGGGATTTTGTGGTTAGAATAGAGGATACCGATGTAGAGCGGTCTACCCTGGTTTCGGAGGAGGTTATCCTGGAAGATTTAAAATGGCTGGGAATGACCTGGGACGAGGGAATTTATGCCGGTGGAAATAAAGGCCCTTACCGGCAGAGCGAAAGGCTGTATTTATACGACGGTTACTGGAAGAGGCTTTTGGAGGAAAAGAAAGCATATCCCTGCTACTGTACCGAAGAGGAACTGGAGGCGGAGAGGGAAGCCCTGAGGAAAAAGGGGGAGATGCCTCGATATCTGGGCCGGTGCAGAGATTTGTCTCCAGAGGACCGGGAACGTTTAGAGAGGGAAGGGAAAAAACCTGCGGTTCGTTTTCGGGTTCCGCCGGGGGAAGTTATACAGGTGGAGGATTTAATCCGAGGCAGGGTTGTTTTTGAAAGCGATGGGATAGGTGACTTTGTTATTGTAAAGTCCGATGGTATTCCTACGTATAATTTTGCCGTGGTTATTGACGATGCGTTGATGGAAATCAGCCACGTAATCCGGGGGGAGGAGCATTTATCTAACACTCCCCGGCAGATGATGATTTATAAGGCTTTGGATTTAGACATGCCTCAGTTTGCCCATATTTCCCTTATCCTGGGGGAAGACCGTTCTAAAATGAGCAAAAGGCACGGGGCTACTTCTATTAAACAATACAGGGATAAAGGGTATCTTCCCCAGGCCCTTTTAAATTTCCTGGCTTTGTTGGGTTGGGCACCGGAAGGAGAACAGGAGCTTTTTACCCTTTCGGAACTGGTAGAGGAATTTTCCCTGGGACGGGTTTCAAAAAGCCCGGCAGTCTTTAATTTAAAGAAGCTGAACTGGATGAATTCTGAATACATAAAAAAAGAAGACCCGGAGAACATTACCCGACTGGCCCTGCCTTACCTGGTAAAGGCGGGATGGATTCAACAGGACCCGAGCCCTGATCAGTATGACTGGTTGAAACAGGTCACATCTCTGCTGCAGGAACAGCTGGATTACGTGGAAGAAGTGGTTCACTTGATTCCGGTGTTCTTTGGAGACCGGGTGGAAGAATTCACTCCGGAGGCTTTGGAATTGATGAAAGAAGAGAGTTCGATTCAAGTAGTAGAGAGGTTTAAAGAGGAAGCTCTGCAGCTGGAGGAATGGGAAACCCCGGCCATTAAGTCAGTTTTTAAAGGTATCGGCAAGGAACTTGGAGTAGGCGGTAAAAAGCTGTTTCAGCCAGTCCGGGTAGGCCTCACCGGAAGCCTTCAGGGTCCCGACCTTCAGAGCCTGATTCTCCTTCTGGGCAGGGACCGGGTGATCAACCGTCTGGGCAGTGCGCTGGAGCAATTAAAAGGGTAGGCGGTGTTCGAAAAAATGCCATGTGGTGCCTGGGCAGACAACATGACTTAAATATAAGCTTCCTCTGCTTAATATGAAAAAGTTCACTTACAAAAGTTCTTTGTATAAAAGTTATCCTACCTGTGAAACCTAACAACTAGAGATATTGTCCAGGGGAGGTGAAAGAAATGGGAGTCTTAACAGATGCCCCAAAACACATGGATGCATGCATTAATGCCTGTGCTAAATGTGCCCAGGCCTGTGAAGAATGTTTTACGGCATGTTTAGAAGAACCTGATGTACAGGCGAGAGCTGAATGTATCAAGATCTTAAATGACTGTGCTGAAATTTGCTTACAGGCGGTTCAGTATATGGCTCGGAATAGCAATTTTTCAAAAGAATTATGTGATTTATGTGCAAAAATTTGTGATGCCTGTGCTAAGGAATGTGAGATGTTTAAAGATAAACACTGTCAGGAATGTGCCCAAATTTGCCGGGAATGTGCAGAAGAATGCCGCAGGATGGCAATGGCTGCTGTTTAGCCTGACATATTAGAAAGTTCTTTTATCCATAAGGCCGCCTGGAAAAATTACAGGTGGTTTTTTTTGTGGAAATTTCATCCCCTGATTGACAATGAAATGCCTTATCGTTATAATGAAACAAACACCACGAAGTGAAAAAGTGATGATGGGGAGAGGTACGCTTTCGGGAACCACCAGAGAGAAATTCTTATTGAGCTGAGAGGAATTTCAGGGAAGGGAAGCGGAAAATGCACCCCTGAGCGGGGCCAGGAAAGCTGATGCCGTATGGGTCCCCGGCTGAAGCCGTTATCTTCTTAAGAGGGGTGGCTTGTTTTTTTCCTGCCGCCCAAACAGAGTGGAACCGCGGAATAAATTCGTCTTTGTGATTTTACAGGACGGATTTTTATTTTTTACTTGCTATCTCTTTTATCAAAATGGTGATAGCTGAGAATGGGAGAGTCCGGGCAGATGATTGTCAGGTATTTGTTAGAAGGTAGAAATGAAGCAGATAAAATTATTTTGATTAATTTTGATTTTAGAAAAACAAAAATTTTGATAAGGAGAGGATTAAGGTGAAAGCGCTGTCAAGACTGAAAAGAGATATCCGAGTCATATTTGAGCGGGACCCGGCAGCGAAGAGTATTATTGAGGTGATTCTTTGTTATCCCGGCTTCCATGCCCTGGTCCTGCACAGGATAGCCCATTACTTTTACCGGAAGGGGTTGGTCCTGCTGCCCCGGCTGATTTCTCAGCTGAACCGGTTCTTGACGGGAATTGAAATTCATCCCGGGGCAAAGATTGGTGACGGGTTTTTTATAGACCATGGAATGGGCGTAGTGATTGGGGAAACGGCAGAGGTAGGACACAACGTTACGCTGTACCAGGGGGTAACCCTGGGGGGAACCGGTAAGGAAAAAGGGAAAAGACACCCTACCATTGGGAACAACGTGGTGGTAGGGGCCGGGGCCAAGGTGCTGGGCCCGGTGGAAGTGGAAGACCATGCCAAGATCGGAGGCGGTTCGGTGGTGCTGACAAATGTTCCTTACGGCACTACGGTGGTGGGAGTGCCCGGTCGGGCCGTTATATCCAACGGTAAACGCTTTCCCCACATTGATTTGGACCATCACAAGCTGCCTGACCCGGTTTTAGAGATGTTTCAGGGCATGCAGCAGCAGATTGATGAACTTCGCTACGAACTAGAAAACCTGGAAAGGGGCTGCAGGCATGTCAATAAAGCTGTTTAATACCGTTACCAGAAAAAAAGAAGAATTTGTTCCTTTAAAGGGGAAAAAGGTGGGGTTTTATGTCTGCGGCCCCACCGTCTATGACTACTTTCATATTGGAAACGCCCGGGTGTTCATTTTATTTGACGTAATCCGCCGCTATATGAAGTACCGGGGGTATGAAGTTACCTTTGTGCAGAATTTTACGGATGTAGATGATAAAATAATAAAACGGGCCAATGAGATGGACATTACCATGGAGGAGCTGGCGGAAAAGTTTATTGATGCCTACCTGGAGGATGCGGAAGCCCTGGGAATTGAAAAAGCGGATTATCATCCCCGGGCTACACAACATATAAATGAAATCATCCAGCTGATTGAAAAATTGATGGAAAAAGGACTGGCTTACCAGGCAGGTGGAGATGTGTACTTTGACACAACCGCTTTTCCGGAGTACGGCATGCTTTCCCAGCAAAACCTGGAGGATCTGGAATCCGGGGCCCGGATCGAAGTGGATGAACGGAAGAAGAATCCCCTGGATTTTGCTCTATGGAAAGAGGCCAAAGAGGGGGAGCCCTTCTGGGAAAGCCCCTGGGGAAAAGGTCGTCCGGGATGGCATATTGAGTGCTCCGCCATGTCCATGAAATATTTGGGGGAAACTCTGGATATTCATGCCGGAGGACCGGACCTGGTATTTCCACACCATGAAAATGAAGCTGCTCAAAGCCAGGGGGCTACCGGCAGACCGTTTGCAAAGTACTGGATGCATGTAGGTTATTTGAATATTGATAAGCAGAAGATGTCAAAGTCCCTGGGGAATATCCTCACGGTTAGAGAAATGAAGCAGAAAATAGACCCACAGGTGATTCGCTTTTTCATGCTCTCCGCTCATTACCGAAGCCCCATTAATTTCAGCTTTGAACTGCTGGAACAGGCAAAAGCCGGGCTGGACCGGTTGACTACTGCGCTTTCCTCCCTGGAGGAGGCCCTGAACCGGGCACAGGAGCTTCCTTTAGAGGACAGGGATCTGAAAATGACGGGAGCGGTGGAGGAATATAAAGAGAAGTTTATTCAATCCATGGATGACGACTTCAATACAGCCGATGCCCTGGCAGCTCTCTTTGAACTGACCCGGGAGGCGAACATTTATATTAAGGAAGAAAAACTTAATACCCGGGTAATTCAAAGCATTCTGAACACCTTCCGGGATCTGGGGGATGTTCTGGGTCTTTTCGCAGAACAGGAGAAGGACCAGCTGGACCCGGATATTGAAGAGATGATAGAAAAAAGACAGGAAGCCCGGAAAAACAAGGATTGGGCGGCAGCGGACAGCATCCGGGATCAGCTGCTTTCCAGGGGCATTATTCTGGAGGACACGCCTCAGGGAGTTCGCTGGAAGAGAAAAAATTAGATCGGGCTTGGGCCTGCATGGATGGTGAGCAAAATTATTTGGGAAGGAGTTTTCGACGTTGGCTTTAATCAAAGAGAGAAACATTGAACAGGCATGGAGAATGACCATGTGGGCCTGTGCCCGGCACGGTTACAGTTATAAAATTGAAAAAGGGAGTTATGAGGGACAGCTGAGAAAACAGCTGGACCATCTGGCAGTGGTAATTGAGGAACCTTATTTACGGCCGTTGGCTGTTACTCTTCCTGAAAATTTAGGAATTCCGGCGCCAACTTCGGAGGACAAAATCCAATCCTATTTTTATCAATATCTTTTAACAGGTAACAAGGGAGAAGAAGAGGATTATACATATGGACAGTATATTGCTCCACAGCTTCTAGCATTAATTGACCTTTTGAATACCTCTGGAGGGGCAACCAACCAGGCATGCATCTCCATTGGTGATAAAGACAGCATAACCCTGGTGGATCCCCCGTGCTTGAGGGTCATTGATTTTAAAGTGGTAGAGGGAAAATTGGCCATGTCTTTATTTTTCAGGTCATGGGACCTCTTTGTAGGGTTTCCAGAAAACCTGGGAGGGCTGCAGCTTCTGAAGGAATATGTTCTGATGAACTTGAACTTTCCTGTGGAGGACGGCCCCATGACTGCATATTCCTCCGGAGCACACATTTACGAGCAGTACTTCCCCATTGTGAATTCATTGAACGTTCATAAATGTTAAAAAGATTGATACAATGTTACCGGTAGTTCAGCTAGCTGCACAATTAGTTAGTTTGAGCTTCCCACAGATAGAGCAGTGGACTTCGAAGGTTTTTGGCAAATTTGTGATGTCAAAAAATAAACGGGCTGTTTATACGGGATACAACAGCCCGTTTTTTTATAAATTTTACCATACTACGTGAAGGAGAGGCGGTTTATGGAGATTAATATTCTCATAGGAGGAGAGGCCGGGCAGGGGGTTGAAACCGTGGTGGCGCTGTTGGGGAAAGCCATGATCAGGTCAGGATATGGTGTCTGCCTGGATAAGGATTATATGTCCAGGGTGCGGGGTGGGCATAACTTTTCCCGCCTGCGGATAGCTGCGGAAACTCCCTGGTGTGCCGCTGGAAAAGTGGATATACTGGTATCCCTGGACCAGGAAACTTATTTGCTTCACCGGGACAAGCTTCAGGGAAAGAGCAGAATCATTTATGACCCGGACATGTTTTCTCTTCCCCGGGAGGAGCAGCGGGGTGCTGCGGTTCCGTTACTGCACCTGGCAAAAGAAGCCGGGGGAGCAGTTATGGCTAATACGGTGGCGGTAGGAGCGGTGCTGGTGCTTATGGGCATGGACACAGCGGCTGCGGAGGACCTTTTACGCCAGATGTTTGCTCATAAGGAGGGGATGGTGGAGAAAAATCTTCAGGCACTTAAAAAGGGTTATAAGGAGGCTGCCCTTCACTGTTCCGCCTGTTTCTCACTGCCGGAGAAGAAGCTGAAAGAAGAGAGGCTCTTTATTGATGGTAACCAGGTGCTGGGCATGTCCGCCCTGGCCAGCGGCTGCCGTTTTCTTTCAGCTTACCCCATGACCCCCTCCACAGGAATCATGAACTATCTGGCAGGAAAACAGGAATATGGTGTGGTGGTGGAACAGGCAGAGGACGAAATTTCCGCCATCAATATGGTTCTGGGGGCCTCATTTGCCGGGGTTCGCTCTATGACCTGTACCTCCGGCGGTGGGTTTGCGCTGATGGTGGAAGGAGTGTCCCTGGCGGGCATGACCGAAACCCCGGTGGTTATTGTTGTAGGGATGAGGCCGGGTCCCGCCACCGGACTTCCAACCCGAACGGAACAGGGGGACCTGGAATTTGTTCTTCATGCCGGTCACGGGGAATTTCCCCGGGCGGTTTTAAGCGCTGTCCATCTGGAGGACGCTTTTTACCGCCTTAATAAAGCTTTTTACCTGGCGGATAAATACCAGATTCCAGTAATCTTTCTTACCGACCAGAATTTTGCGGATTCCGCCCGTTCAGTTACACCTTTTGATTTTCAAAGGCTCAATTGTGAGAGGTTCCTGGCGGAGGAAGAGAACTTGGTTCGCCCGTACCGGCGCTATCGGTACACTGAAAATGGGATATCTCTCCGGGCTCTGCCGGGGCAGTTTCCCGGGGAAGTAGTTCTGGCGGACAGCGATGAGCATAATGAAAAGGGAAATATCATAGAAGATGCACTGACTCGACGGCGAATGGTGGAAAAGCGCCTGCGAAAGCAGGAGGGGCTGTTCTCCGAAATGGAGGAGCCGGTGCTGTACGGACACCAGGAACCGGACCTCCTGCTGATTGGGTGGGGTTCTACCTTCGGGTGCCTGAGGGAAACGGTGGACATCCTGAGGGACGGGGACAGGAGGGCTGCGCTGCTGCATTTTAGCGACCTCTGGCCCCTGCCGGTGAAAACCGTATCGCGGCTTTTGCCCGGGGTGAAGACAAGCTTCTGCGTGGAGAACAACGCCACCGGACAGCTTGCCTCCCTGCTGAGAAGAGAAACCGGCTTAGAGGTGGATCACAAGATATTAAAATATGACGGGCGCCCATTTTTACCCGAAGAAATTCTTCAGGAGGTGAAGAAGTATGTGTAACGCCAGCTGTTTTGCCGTAGATGAGGAAATTGCCTGGTGCCCGGGCTGTGGTAACTTTGCCATTTTAGAGACACTGCAGAATGCACTGGGGGAACTGGAATTACTCCCTCACCAGATTCTTTTGTGTTCCGGTATTGGTCAGGCGGCCAAAATTCCTCATTATGTAAGGGTAAACGGATTTAATGGCCTGCACGGTCGGGCCCTGCCTCCGGCGGTGGGAGCCAGAGCTGCCAATACTTCTTTAAAAGTTATCGTCCAATCCGGGGATGGAGATACGTATGGAGAAGGGGGCAACCATTTTCTTCACACCATTCGCCGCAACCCGGATATTGCACATTTTGTACACAATAATCAGGTTTATGGATTGACCAAGGGTCAGGCCAGTCCTACCAGTGACCCGGGGATGAAGACCAAGGTTCAGACGGCAGGGGTGATTCTTTCCCCCTTTAATCCCCTTTCCCTGGCCCTGACCATGGGGGCTGGTTTCGTGGCCCGGGGATTCAGCGGGGAGAAGGAACATCTAAAGCAGTTGATGAAGGCGGCACTGGAGTTTCCCGGTTATGCCCTGGTGGATATTCTGCAGCCCTGTGTCTCTTTTAATAAAGTGAACACCTTTGCCTGGTATAAACAGAGGGTGCATATACTGGAGGAACATGATCCTTCGGACCGGGAGGCTGCGAACCACCTGGCTGGGCAGTGGGGAGAAAGAATTCCCATCGGCATCTTTTACCAGGTGCCTTCCCCCACCTTTGAGTCCAGAATCCCGGCTCTGCAGGAAGAATCCGGACAGGAGCCGCTGGCTTATCGTTCCTTTGATCCGGCTGCCCTGGCTCACCTCCAGGAAGAATTTAAGTAGTTTTTTGCGGCAGCCGAGAACCGTCCCCGGTGCTGCCCGGTGCTGCATTTGTTCCGTGCGACACCGTGACAACCGGGGACGGCTTTGTCGCACATAAGCGCTTAGATATTTTAAAAATATTTCGAAAATGTTAGTTTTTTTCATTGATAAATGGTATATTATTGGTAGTGCCAATAGAGAAACAAAAATATAAAAGGTGTTTTATATGAATAAGTCAGATTTAATTGCAGGAAGACAGCCTGTGCTGGAGCTTCTCCGGGCTGGGGGCAGATTGAAAAAGGTGGTGCTGGCCTCAGGGATGACCGGTACAGTGATTGGTGAAATAGAAATGCTGGCCAGGGACCAGGGGGTTATGGTGGAAAAAAAAGACAGAAAAAGCCTGGATCGGCTGGCTCCTGATTTAAAACACCAGGGTGTTGTGGCCCTGGGTTTTGAATTTCGTTATACGCAGCTGGAGGACATTCTCTCCCGGGCAGAAAAGAAGGGGGAGAATCCCTTTTTAATTCTCCTGGACCAGATCCAGGATCCCCAGAACCTGGGGGCTATCATTCGCACCGCGGAAGGAGCAGGCGCCCATGGAGTGGTGATTCCTTCCCGTCGTTCTGCCCAGGTCACTCCCGCTGTTTTTAAGGCCTCTGCCGGTGCCGTTTCCTATATCCCTGTTGCGTTGGAGAAAAATTTGAATAACGTGGTGGAGCGCCTGAAGAAATGGGGTCTCTGGATATTTGGAACCGATGCCCAGGGGTTTCAGCTCTACCATGAGGTGGATTACCGGGTTCCCCTGGCGCTGGTATTGGGGAGTGAAGGAAAGGGAATCAGCAGGCTGCTCAAGGAAAAATGTGATTACCTGGTTACCATTCCCATGAAGGGCGAGGTCAGTTCCTTAAATGCTTCGGCAGCGGGAGCGGTGTTAATGTATGAGGTTTTGAGGCAGCGGGGAGAAAGCCCTTTTTAAAAAGGAGATAAGTTTTGAAAGAATATTTAATTGTAGACGGGTACAATATCATAAACTCCTGGGAGGATTTGAGCGCCCATGCATTGGAAGATATGGATTATGCTCGATTCAGGCTGATCAATTATCTCTCCCAGTTTAATAACCTGTGGGATAAGCTTACGGTGGTGTTTGATGCTCACCTGGTGGCAGGCGGTACAGAAAGCCGGGAAATAGTAAGTGCTGTTGAAGTCATTTTTACCCGGGAGGGAGAAAGGGCGGACAACCTTATTGAAAAAATTACGCATAAATTGAAAAGCAATCGGAATATAAATATATGGGTGGCTACGTCAGATCAGGTGGAACAACAGACCATTTTCAGCCGGGGAGCGCTGCGGCTCACCCCAGGGGAGTTAAAACGTCTTTTGGATACGGTTAAGGAGGATGTTCGCAGAAATTATGCGGAAGATTTTTTTATGTTAACCAGAAATCCTTTGGACGAGCGTATAAAGGAAGAGGTAAAAGAGAAACTGGAACAGTGGCGGCGAAGCAAGTAAAATAAAGACCTTGACGATTTACAGGGGGTTACGTTATAATTGTTTTGTAACTGCCCATATCCCCAAAAAAATGGAGGCGAGGCTATGTCAAATGCCCAACAAGATATCCGTGAGGTGGTTTTGGAGTATGATTGCAAGACCGACGAGGAGATTGCTGAAGAGGCAAAGGAAGGAAGCTCGGTTGCTTTAGAATACTTGATTAACAAGTATAAGAATTTTGTCAAAGCTAAAGCAAGGTCATACTTTTTGATTGGCGCCGATCGGGAAGACATAATACAGGAAGGTATGATTGGGCTTTACAAAGCAATTCGCGACTTTAAAGGGGACAAGCTGTCGTCTTTTCGGGCATTTGCAGAACTGTGCATTACCCGACAAATTATTACCGCGATAAAGACCGCTACCCGGCAAAAACACATCCCTCTTAATTCATATGTATCTTTGAACAAGCCTATTTATGACGAAGATTCGGACAGGACCCTGCTGGATATTCTTTCTGGGGCAAAAATTACCGACCCGGAAGAACTAATGATTAACAGGGAAGAGTACCACGATATTGAATTTAAGATGGGAGAGATTTTAAGCGACCTGGAATGGAAGGTTTTGATGCTTTACCTGGAGGGTAAATCATACCAGGAGATTGCCGTGGAGTTAAGAAGGCATGTTAAATCTATAGATAACGCCCTGCAGAGGGTAAAGAGAAAGTTGGAGAAGTACCTGGAAATTCGAGAAGGTTAAGCTGTAGTTTAACGACTTCAGAGTTGTTATAAACTTATAGTAATAATATGTTAAAAATCAAAGGGTATATTTTCTTTTAGGAAAACCATATTAATAATTGTGATTTCATGGTTTTATATAAGGATTTTTTGAAGAGACCGATTATTTATTGGAGGCCTTGACTTTTCTCAAGAGACATTGTATAATTTATATCGTTGCTGATTTGCCGACGTAGCTCAATGGAAGAGCAGCTGACTTGTAATCAGCAGGTTGCGGGTTCGAATCCCATCGTCGGCTCCAACAAAGTTTAAAATGGAAAGTTTAAAATGGAGAGATACCCAAGTTGGCCAAAGGGGGCAGACTGTAAATCTGTTGGCATCGCCTTCGGAGGTTCGAATCCTCCTCTCTCCACCATATGATATTTCTGCGGGTGTAGCTCAATGGCAGAGCCCTGGCTTCCCAAGCCAGTCGCGTGGGTTCGATTCCCATCACCCGCTCCAG
>SKNC01000085.1 GCA_007120745.1 Bacillota bacterium | reverse complement strand
CAAGGGGACAAGGGGACATTAGTTTCCAGTGGTTTCGGCATTTATCTCCCACCTGTAAAGGAAGGGAGTCTTCTGCACCGGAATTGATGAATCCTCATAATCAATATAAAAAAAGACAGAGAACCGTCCCCCTGTCTCCCTTCCCTTGTCCCCGATGTCTAGAAAAAAGAACCAGAAGAACCGTCCCTCTGGTTCAAAAAAAAATCCAGTACCTCAGGTACTGGATTGACTTTATCCAACAATGGTTGCTTCCATAGGAATGATGCTGACCTGTTTTTTGGTCTTTCCTTTTCGCTCAAAGGATACCACGCCGTCTACTTTGGCAAAAAGGGTGTCATCTTTACCCAAACCTACGTTAATACCGGGGTGAATGTGAGTTCCCCTCTGGCGGACCAAAATGCTACCTGCTGATACGGTTTGGCCATCCGCTCTTTTTACACCCAGTCTTTTAGCATTGCTGTCCCGTCCGTTTCTTGAACTACCTACACCTTTTTTATGAGCAAAAAGCTGGAGATTCATTCTCATAGTATTCACCTCCAATTATTATTTGTTAATACTGCTGAAATCTTTTATGAGAATACAGTTTGAATAATTTCTTTGAATTTCCTGCAAACCCACCAGCATGGTTTCCAGAATCAGTTCTATCTTTCCCATTTCCTCCGGGGAAAGTTCATACTCCGGAACTTTACATTCCAAAAACCCTTCCCTCACCTGTACCTGGGGTTTAACACCCACCACCCGATCCATGCCGTAAACGGCTGTTTGCGCAATGGCTGATACGGCAGAACACACGATGTCCTGGCCGTGGGGAGCAAAACCGGCGTGCCCCTGTACACTAAAGGATATGATTTTCCCCTGAGGGTTCCTGGTCAAGAAAACCTTAATCATTTCCGTCCTTACGCCTCGATACGCTGAACTTTAACCCGGGTATAAGGTTGGCGATGACCGGATTTTTTGCGGTAATTCTTTTTGGCTTTATACTTGAATACGATAATCTTTTTATGTTTGTCCTGTTTTAAAACCCTGGCGGTAGCCCTGGCTCCTTTAACCAGCGGCGTTCCCACTTCTAAATCATCTCCCGTATTCACTGCCAGCACCTTATCAAATACCACTTCATCGCCCTCCCGGGCTTCCAGCATCTCGATATCGATGATCTGTCCTTCTTCCACTTTATACTGCTTACCGCCTGTTTCAATAATTGCGTACATGTAAACTTACCTCCTGGTCTCGCTAAAAACAGGTACGGAGGGCATCTACCCCCACGATTTATAACCTTTCTTAAGCGGTTTAAAACCGGCTGTATAAGGTCCTGTTGGAAGGGTCCTTTGTAACCGGCTAAATCATTTTAGCACAGTCTGTGCCCTTTGTCAAGAAAACCGAAACGCCCCGTTCCAGGGCGTTTACGGTATTTTATCTTATTTAAGCTCTACTCCGCCGCCGGCTTCCTCAAGCTTGGCTTTAATCTCTTCGGCTTCATCTTTGCTGACCTTTTCTTTTACGGGCTTGGGAGCTTCATCCACCAGGGCTTTTGCTTCTTTCAGTCCCAGTCCGGTAATCTCCCGGACAACTTTAATTACCTGGATTTTCTTATCCCCATGGGAAGTCAAAACCACATCAAAATCGGTCTTCTCTTCTGCAGCTTCTCCTGCATCAGCTGCTGCGGCAGGAGCCGCTGCCACCGCTGCGGGAGCAGCTGCGGAAACTCCGAATTCCTCTTCAAAAGCTTTCACCAGCTCGGATAACTCCAGAACAGTCATTTCCTTAATAATTTCCATCACATCTGCAACTTTAGACATTTTTCTACCTCCTGATATAGTTTTTTTAATCTTTTACAGGGTCAGGGTTTCTTTTCCATTCCCCTGTATAAAATGATTACCTTATGTTTTTCTTATGCCTCCTGCTCCTTCAGCTCACTGATTGCCTTCAGGGCATAGACTGTTTTACGCAGCAGACCCTGCATGGCATACGCCATGCCGTAAACCGGAGCCTGCATGCCGCCCACTACTCTGCCCAGAAGCACTTCCCGTGTGGGAAGGTCCGCCAGGTACTTAATTTGGACCATGTCGAGAATTTTCCCTTCCAGCAGTCCCCCTTTAATCTCCAGCTTATCGTTTTCTTTGGCAAATCCCGATAATATTTTGGCAGGAGCCACAGGATCCTCTTTACTGAAAGCAATAGCCGTAGGGCCATCCAGTAACGTTTTCAGGTCTTCAAAACCGGCTTCCCTGGCTGCAATCCGGGTCAGGGTATTTTTCACCACCGTATACTCAATCCCCTCCTGGCTTAGACGATTCCGCAAGTCATTGATTTGGGATACGTTCAAACCCCGGTAATCCGTTAAAATTACCGCCTGGGATTCAGAAATCTTATGTTTTATTTCCTCCACAACCTGCTTCTTTTTTTCCTTCACAGTCAATGATTTCACCTCCTTAAACTGGTTGAAAAATAATAAACCCCCGCAGACATACGGAGGTACAATTTCCCTTGAAATTTACCGACCTCGGCAGGCATTAGATTAAGCCAATCAGGCACCTGCTGTCTACAGTCAAAGCCACTGCTATTTTATTTTTCATTCCATGTCTGCGTCAGACAATACCCACCTGGATGATGCCTCAGATATGGCTGACCTGGCCCTGCCTGCTTTTACTTGACTTTCCCCAGAAGAGCCGCTTTTTGAGGATTTACTTTAACCCCCGGGCCCATGGTAGAAGACACGGTAATGCTCCTCATATACTGCCCTTTGGCTGCTGCCGGTTTCACCCGGAGCAGAGTATCAATCAGAGTATAGAAGTTTTCCAACAGCTTCTCCGTATCAAAGGATGCTTTGCCGATGGGGACATGTATAAGTCCGGCTTTTTCCGTACGGTATTCCACCTTACCTGCTTTAAATTCACTGACAGCTTTACCGATATCAAAGGTAACGGTTCCGGTTTTGGGGTTGGGCATCATCCCTTTGGGACCCAATATTCTCCCCAGCTTACCAACCATGGCCATGGAATCAGGTGTAGCAATGGCAATGTCAAAATCCAGCCAGCCTTCCTCCTGAATTTTAGCTACCATATCTTCAGCTCCTACGAAATCTGCTCCCGCCTCTTCTGCTTCTTTGGCCTTATCGCCCTTGGCAAAAACCAGGACCTTAATATCTTTTCCGATGCCGTGGGGAAGAACTACCGCGCCCCTGACCTGCTGGTCAGCGTGCTTGGGATTAACCCCCAGCCTGACGGAAACCTCTACGGTTTCATCAAACTTTGCCGTGGCTGTTTTTTTCACCAGTTCCAGGGCTTCCTCCGGGTCGTACTGCATGGTTCTGTCCACCACTTTTTTTGCTTCTGCATATCTTTTCTGTGCCATTCTTAAAACCTCCTTGTGGTGCTGACGAGCTTTTTTTGGCTCTCCCACGTATTATTTCAGTTTTAGCTTACCCTTCCACAATAATTCCCATGCTCCGGGCAGTACCTTCAATAATTCTCATGGCTGCTTCGATATCATTGGCATTCAGGTCTTTCATTTTTGTCTCCGCTATTTCTTTTACGGCAGAACGGGGAACAGTTGCCACCTTAACCTTATTGGGCTCACCAGAAGCTTTTTCCAGTCCGGCTGCTTTTTTCAGGAGAACTGCTGCCGGTGGAGTTTTCGTAATAAAGGTAAAGGAACGATCCTCAAAAACGGAAATCTCCACGGGTATGATTAAACCTACCTGGGCCGAAGTTCTTTCGTTAAACTCCTTGCAAAATGCCATAATGTTCACCCCATGCTGTCCCAGGGCAGGACCTACAGGAGGAGCAGGAGTAGCTTTTCCAGCGGGAATTTGTAGTTTAATGAGTGCGATAACTTTTCTTGCCATTGGTCTTTGGATCCACCTCCTTACATTTTCTCTACTTGGTCATAGTTCAGCTCTACAGGTGTCTCGCGACCAAACATGGACACCAGAACTTTGAGCTTTTGTTTTTCGTTGTACACTTCTTTAACCACCGCAATAAAATTAGAGAAAGGACCATCAATGACCCTAATCTGTTCTCCGGAATCAAAGCGTGCCCTGCTTCTGGGCTCGGCTTCACCCATCTGCTTTAATATCTGCTGAACTTCACTTTCGGTCAGTGGGACGGGTTTGGAACCGGGACCGACAAAACCGGTTACCCCCGGAGTATTACGGACAACATACCATGAATCATCTTCCATAATCATTTCTACCAGTACATAACCGGGAAAAACCTTTTTCATAGTGGATTTACGCTTGCCGTCTTTAATCTCTATCTCCTTTTCCATGGGAACCAGAACCCGAAATATCTTGTTCTGCATCTCCATGGACTCCACCCGCTTCTCCAGGTTTGTCTTCACTTTGTTCTCATAACCGGCGTATGTATGCACAACATACCATTGTTTTTCCATAGTTAACAGTTCCTGTATACCTTTCCCTCCCTGATCATCGGATTACCAACCTCAGAAGTGCGCTGAAACCGGTGTCCAAAAACCAAAAAAATACTCCCACAGTAAAAATAGAAATTAAGACGATGGTTGTAAAAATAAGAAGTTCCTTGCGTGTAGGCCAATGAACTTTTTTTAATTCAACTCTAACGTCTTTAAAAAGCTTGTTTAATTTTTGAATGCCTTTAACTTCTTTTTTTGTTTTTGCGGGAACACCCATGATTTCACTTCCCTTTACCCTGACTTTATGCTGAATGGACTCTATCTGGTCTCTCTATGCAGGGTATGCTTATCGCAGAAACGACAGTACTTGTTAATTTCCATCCTGTCGGGATTGGTCCTCTTGTTTTTCATATTGCTGTAATTCCTCTGTTTACATTCCGTACAAGCTAAAATAATTTTTACCCGCATATTGCACACCCCCAGGAATATCGCTGATTTATGCTTATTTTATGGTATTTATAGGACGTATGATTCATCACTCTATCAAATCTACCACAATTTATAGGGAATGTCAACATTTTGACCTGCCATTCTTTGCCCGGCAAAACACTGATAATATCGACATTTATTCAGGATAAGAAAAAAAATGGCTTCCCTTATTATGTTAATATTTGTAATTTTTATACATTGACTTTGTTCAACATTTAAGACAAAACAAAAAGCCTGATAACGTTATCAAGCTCTTGAGTAAGTGGTAGCG
Source organism: Bacillota bacterium (assembly GCA_007120745.1). GTDB lineage: Bacteria > Bacillota > Dethiobacteria > SKNC01 > SKNC01 > Contubernalis. The sequence continues at coordinate 107 of SKNC01000085.1, read as the reverse complement.
GCGCAGGGACTTGAACCCCGGACACTACGGGTATGAACCGTATGCTCTCACCACCTGAGCTACGCCGCCATAGTGGAGCTCACGACCGGACTTGAACCGGTGACCTT
>SKNC01000100.1 GCA_007120745.1 Bacillota bacterium | reverse complement strand
TATAACTTGAGGGGGGGTTCAGAAAAAGGTTATGAAGAAGAAAGGACTATTCAAAACCATTTACATTAGGGGTTGTTCAAGGAATAATTGATTGATATAATTAACGTAGAAGCAAATCGAATATGAATAATCAGGTGCCGTTATGGGTAAAAGGGAATCGAGTTTAATTCTCGAGCGGTCCCGCCACTGTAACCCGGAGCGACTTACCGATACCACTCTGAAGTTTAGGGGAAGGGGTAAGAAGCGGTGAAGGGAAGCCAGGAAACCTGCCTGATTGTGCAGCGTGCTGTTTGCCTTCGAGGGAAAAGGGAGGTGCGTAAATAAAGTCACTTTATTTCTCAGCGCTGAAGGCTGAGTTTTTATTTATTTAGAGGAGTTTTATGCTTTCAAAATTAATTAAAACGAGGGGGATTAAATTATGTTTAAAAAATCATGGCTTAAAGTTTTTATGATATTCGTTCTAGGGGTGTTTATGTTTGCTGGTGTTATGGGCTGTGGGGCTGAAGATATGGAACCCGCTCCCACGGATGAAGAGAACGTAGAGGAATTAACCTACCCGATAACCATTAAAGATATGACCGGTAGAGAAGTGGTTATCCATAAGGAACCGGAGACCATTGTTTCTTTACGGCCCAGTGCCACAGAAACTCTTTTTGCCCTGGGATTGGGGGATCGAGTAATCGGGGTAACGGAGTATTGTTATTATCCCGCGGAAGCCCAGGAAAAAGAGAAGGTTGGAGATTTCATGATTAATGTAGAAAAGGTAATATCTTTAGATCCAGACGTAATTTTTACCTTTGAACACCAGGACGAAACGGTAGATACACTTATAGAACAGGGTTATGCTGTTATTGACCTGGACTCCAAAACCCTGGAAGAAGTGCTGGAATCTATCAATCTGGTAGGTAAGGTAACTAATACTTCGGAAAAAGCCGCTGACCTGGTAGAAGAACTATCTTTAGAAATAGAAGAAATAAGGGATTTTACCTCTACCCTGTCCCAGGAAGATAAACCTAAAGTATTTGTCATGATTGATACAGAATCTCTTTACACTGTAGGCAGTGATACGTACTTAAATAACTTGATTGAAACCGCCGGAGGAATCAATATTGCTGCGGATGTGGGAGCAGGATGGCCGGTCTTAAGTGAAGAAACAATTTTTGAAGAGGATCCGGACTTTATTCTCTGCACCTTCCCCATGAGGGATTTGGTCATGGCCCGGGAAAACTGGCAGGAATTAAAAGCGGTAAAGAATGATCAGGTAATTGATGTGGATGGTGACATAGTTTCCAGGCCCGGCCCAAGGGTTGCGCAGGGACTAAGGCATATATTTGAAATTATCCATGAATAGGAAAAGAAAAAACTTATTCCTATTACCTGAAAAAGAATGAATAACTATTTGCATAGGAATTGAAAACGGAAAGGATGCTAATGCCTTGACTTCTCGTCCCATTATCATTGTCCTGCTGATATGCCTGGCTGTTTTTTCACTGGTAATAACCACTACCATTGGAGTAGCGGAAATTTCCTTTGTGAATGTTGGGAGGATGATTATTAACAGAATCCCTTATTTCAGTGAATTCATTCAGGAGGACTGGCCTTCCACCTGGGAGACCATCATCTTCAACATGAGGCTTCCCAGGGTGGTATTGGGGTTTATTGTCGGGGCTTCTCTTTCCATTGCCGGAGCAGCCTTTCAGGGGCTGCTCCGCAACCCACTGGCTGATCCTCATACCATCGGGGTATCCAGCGGTGCGGCTTTAGGTGCTACCCTGGCCATATTTTTACAGAGCATCTACGGACTGAGCATAATGGGCGGAATCCCTTTCTTTGCTTTTATTGGGGCTTCGTTGGCGTTGTTATTTGTGTACAACCTCTCCCGGGTAGGTAATAATATCCCTGTGGTCACGCTTTTACTGGCAGGGGTAGTGGTAAGTTCATTTCTCTCGGCGGTAATTTCTCTGCTTATGTTATTAGCAGGGGAACACATCCGGGGAATTTATTTTTGGCTGGCAGGGGGGTTAAGCTTAAAGACCTGGTCTCATGTAATTATGGTGCTGCCATATGTAATTGTAGGGTCCTCGGCAATCTTTTACTGGTCCAGGGATTTGAATGTAATCCTTTTGGGGGAAGAAGCAGCCTCCAATCTGGGGATTGATGTAAATCGAGTAAAAATCATAATACTGGTTGCCGCCTCCCTGATAACCGGAGCAGCGGTTTCGGTTAGTGGAATGATTGGCTTTGTAGGTTTAATTATTCCCCATGCTGTCAGAATGATTGTGGGTCCCGACCACCGCATTTTAATTCCCACTTCAGCCCTGGTGGGTGGACTTTATTTGATATGGATGGACTCCGCAGCCAGGACCTTGCTAGCTCCCACCGAAATGCCGGTGGGGATTATCACCGCTTTTTTAGGAGCTCCATTTTTCATCTACTTGCTGCGAAGTAAGCGGAAAGACTTTCACTTTTAGCGGAGGGATATCTGGATGTCAATCAATTTAAAAGTTCACAATTTAACCTTTCGCTATCAGTCCTCACCGGTACTGGAAGGAATAGATGTAGAGATTAAAAAAGGGGACTTTGTAGGGATTATTGGGCCCAATGGTTCCGGGAAATCCACCCTCATTAAAAATATCAATGCCTTTTTGAAACCGGTAGAGGGGGCTGTATTTCTGGATGACGAAAACATTTTAAAAATGTCCCGGCAGAAAATCGCCAGGTCCATGGCGGTAGTTCCCCAGGATACCTCTGTGGGGTTTAATTTTACTGCTTACGAGATTGTAATGATGGGAAGGGTTCCTCACCTGACAAGATTTCAGAAAGAGGGGCCGCAGGACGAAAAAATCGTCCGGGAAGCCATGGATCTGACCAACAGCTGGGATTTGAAAGACCGTTCCATTACAGAACTCAGCGGTGGCGAGCGCCAGCGGGTGATTTTAGCCCGGGCGATGGCTCAGGAACCTCAAATTATATTGCTGGATGAACCCACGGCTTTTCTTGATATCTCCTACCAGACAGAAGTTTTTGACTTGATGAGAACTTTGAATCGTGAAAAAAATATGACGGTGATTGCCGTGCTGCATGATTTAAATTTGGCTTCTCAGTACTGTGATTACCTGATACTTTTGAAGGCAGGAAAAATCTTTAAAATTGGAACTCCTTCCGCTGTAATGACCGTGGAAAATATCCAGGAGGTCTATGGTACCAAAGTAATCATCAGCGAGCATCCCATCAATGGAACACCCTATCTCTCCCTGCTGCCAAAACGCATCAACAGCCATAATCATGCAGGGAAAAAGAAAATTCATATTATTGGGGGGGGAGGCAGCGCCAATACCCTGATTAAGCTCCTTTATTCCCTGGGGCACCATATAACCCTGGGAGTGCTCAATGGAGGAGACACCGATAGTGAAACCGCCAGGAATCTGGGCCTGAGTGTGGTGGAGGAACTTCCTTTTTCTCCGGTAAGTGAAGAGAAACACCAGGAAAACCTGGGAATGATTAAAGACAGCGACCTGGTAATTTTAGCCAATGTTCCTTTTGGGAAAGGAAACATAAAAAACCTGGAAGCTGCAGAATACGCTGTGGAGCAGGGAATTCCTGCAGTGATATATGATGGATTGGAGATAACCAGAAGAGATTTTACAGGGGGGGAAGCCGCTGGAATTTTTCACCGGATTAAGGAAAAGGGTGCCAGGGAAGTGCTTCTGGAGAAAGAACTCTTGGAAACCCTGGAAACCCTGTAACTTACTGTTTAGATCTAAGCTTTCCCCCGGGTAGAAGACGGCTGATCATCGTGCATTCAATTAATAAAATAATAACTTTTAAAAGAAGCTGAGAAAGCTTCTTTTTATTTTTAAATATACCGGTTTTCAATTATGCGACAATCTAGAACCGTCCCCGTTGTCCAAGGGTGTCGTAAAACTGCCTACGCTGTCGCACGCCGCTGCCCCCACTGTTGCATTCCCTACTGTCACAGTTCCATCGTCATATGCGTCTTACGTTACAGTATAATTTTTTCGACACATCTGGGGAAGCTTAATAACTAATGGGAGGCAATCAATTTGCAAATTCGTATAAGCAGTATATAAGTTGGCAACAACAATATATAAGATAAATACAGGGGGACAAGACGTGTTTACCAGGAGACAGTTTTTACAGCTTTGTGCCAAAGGGGCTCTGGCCTGTTCATTAACCCCCACGTTTATTAGTAAATTAGCCAGGGCCATGGAAAATATAGATAAAAAACCCGTAGTATTGTGGATAGAAAACAATACCTGCGCGGGGAACTTTTTTTCCTTTATGAATACCTTGAACCCTTCCTTAAGGCAGCTTTTGTTTGAATCCATTGAGCTGCGATTCAGCAATACCCTGATGACTGCCCAGGGGGAGCAGGCTTTGGATATCCTGGAGGAAACCATGGAAGAAGGGGATTATATTCTTATGGCGGAGGGTACAATTCCTACAAAAGCTGACGGACACTATGGAACTTTGGGAATTCGAAACGGAAAAACCATTACCCAGCTGGAGATGATAAACAGGCTGGCAGGAAGGGCAAATTATATTATCGCTGTGGGAACCTGTGCCTGTTTTGGCGGCCCTTATGCCGCTTATCCTAACCCCAGCGGATCTGTATCCCTGAGCGAAGCCACAGGGAAAGAAACGATTAATGTTTCGGGGTGTCCTCCCAACCCGGACTGGATTGTTGGGACCTTAACTCACGTGATTCTCTTTGGCATGCCAAATTTGGGTACTCACAACCGACCCACCATGTTCTACGGGGAAAATATACATTACAGGTGTCCCCGCAGGCAGATGTTTAACAGCAATCAGTTTGCCGAGAAGCCTGGGGATGAAGGCTGCCTGTATTTGATTGGCTGTAAGGGACCGGCCACGTATTCGGATTGTCCTACCCGCCAGTGGCTCAGCCAGCATCACAGCTGGCCGGTAGAAGCCAATACCCCCTGCATAGGTTGTGTCAATGCGGACTTCCCCGAAAGGTCCATGCCTTTTTTTGAGCCCCTGCCGGACCAGAGAATCGGGGGGTTTAATATCAAAGCCGCCAATCTAAAAAGAATTGTTGCCGGAGGCACGGCTCTGGCCATTGGAACACACTTTGTTGCCAACCTGGCCAGCGGCAGGTTAAAGCAGAAGCTGCTGAAAGCGCAGAGAAAAGAAACAAATGATACCCTGAAACCCTTTAAAAAACCTAAGAAAATTGGGGAGAATAATGACAGCCATGAGTAAAATTA
>SKNC01000116.1 GCA_007120745.1 Bacillota bacterium | reverse complement strand
TAGCGATCCTCTAATTTTCTCCTGGCCCGCCGCACATAATTTTTCCCTGGAGTTCCTTGCGGAAGTAGTCCGCTGAGATATTCTAAGGCTGTCTGCATGCTTTGAGGCAGCGCTCTGAAGTAGTTTAATGAATTGGGTTCTCCATAGATTCCGTATCCACCGAATACTTCATCTGCCCCTTCTCCGGATAAGCTCACCGTGATTTTTTCTTTGGCCATGCGGGCTACAAAATACAATGAAATAGCAGCAGGGTCTGCCACCGGTTCATCAAAATGCCAGACCAGTTTAGGTAAATTTTTTAAAAATTCCTGGGGGGTAATACAGTACTGGTGATGGTCGGTCTTTAAATAATCCGCCGTTACTTTCGCTTCCTCCAGTTCACTGTACCCCTTTTCCTGGTACCCCACGCTGAAAGTTGATACTTTTCCCATTTCTCGAATCAACCCGGCAATGATGGAGGAATCGATTCCCCCGCTGAGAAACCCTCCCCAGGGAACATCGCTTTGAGTATGAAGCCTTACAGCTTCCCTGAGATTTTCTTGAATACCCTCTAAAAAATAGGACAGCGGCTTTTCCTGAGGGTCGAAGATCACTTCCCAATATTTTTTTATCCTCAGGCGGCTGCCCTTCAGGACAAAATAAGAGGCCGGGGGGAGCTTTTTAATTCCCTGCACCATGGTGTCAGGTTCCGGGACATATTGAAACGTCAAATAATGTACCAAAGACAAAGGGTCCACTTCCGGATTTACCTGCGGCAGAGCTAGAATTCCTTTCATTTCTGAAGCAAAGATAAACTGCTCTCCACAGTCCATATAATAGAAAGGCTTAATCCCAAACCGGTCCCGGGCACCATATAACAGCTTCTTTTTATCATCCCAAAGAACAAAAGAAAACATTCCCCTCAGCTGTTTTACGCATTCAAAGCCTTCCTCCTCGTATAAATGAACAATGGTCTCCACATCACTTTTTGTTTTAAAATAATGGCCTTTTTTTTCCAGTTCTTCCCTGAGGGTGAGGTAATTATATATCTCTCCGTTGCAAATTACTTTAATACTTCCGTCCTCATTGGACATGGGCTGACTGCCTCTTTCCAGGTCAATAATCCTGAGCCTTCGAAAACCCAGCGCCATCTCGTGGGAAAAAAAACTTCCTTCTTCATCGGGCCCCCGGTGAATCATCATATCTTTCATAATTTCAACATTTTGAGGCGTAACTCTGTTTCCTTTTTTATCATAAATTCCACAAATTCCACACAAAAAATAATCCCTCCCTGGTAGTCTGTTTATTCTATCTTATGTAAGTCTCCAGTGGAAAATTGCATAAAACACGGCAAAACTGAGCAAAATTATAATGAATAAAATTAAGGGAGGCTTTTTTAAATGGAATTACAGAATCTACAATTTGCTCATCTGTCCGAAAATGAATTGAATAAACTTAAGGAAACAGAAAAAACGTTAAATACCCAATCGGAAAATAGGTCACTGGACGAAAAGGGAAGAGAAATTATCCTCCTGGCCTTTGTTGACAAAGGAAGCCATTAGCAGTAATTTTCATGAAGCAGAGAAAACGAAACAGCTAATTTTCTGAACTGCCAACAGGGCAGTTCTCTGTTTTACTCCAAAAAGTAATTTGGCAGGTAAAAATCCCGGAATCAAAAGGAAGCCTTCGAAGGCTTCCTTTTTACCGTTTAGATATTCTTTTTAATTCATCTAAAAGAAAAGCGATGGTCTTTCCAGTGCCCGGGTGTACCGTCTTGGGGGTAATCTCCGCCAGAGGTTCCAGAACAAATTCTCTCTCTGTCATCCGCGGATGAGGAATGATCAGCCGGGGGTCATCCAGGAGTTGTAAAGAATCATAAAGTAAAATATCTACATCTATGGTTCGGGGACCCCAACGAATTTCCCTGACCCTCTTCAGTTCCTTTTCAATTTGCTGGATAAAATCCAGCAGCTCATAGGGCTCAAGATAGGTTTCACAAACCAGCGCAGCATTTAAAAATTTGTCTTGATTTTCATATCCAACAGGGTCCGTTTCGTAAAAAGATGAAACCTTAAGCACCTGAATCTCGCTGTGGCCTTTCAAGATATCTACAGCTTTCTCCAGGTTCTCCTGCTTTTGACCCAGATTTGTCCCCAGGCCAAGGTAAGCTTTAGCCATTGTCCCTGCCTCTCTTAATTTCCACTCCCACATATTCCAGGTTTCCTGGTATAGGAGCCCAGGGTTTTTTAATTAAAACCACTACCTCCAATGCCTGCGGGTCTTCCAGCACAATTTCAGCAATTTTTTCCGCCAGGGTCTCCAGGATATTATATCGTTCCCTTTGTACCAATTTCTTAATCTTTTCGTAAAGCTTCACATAGCATATGGTATCTTCCAGTCGATCGGTTTGTGCCGGTTTGTCAAAATCCATGGATATATCCAGGGAAACTAAAAATTTTTGGCCCTGAATTCTTTCTGTAGGAAGCACCCCGTGATACCCGTAAAAAGACATTTCATTTAAAATTATTTTACCTGCTGCCATATTTCTCTCCTTCCCCCTAATAGACTGATCCACATTGGTCAGAATCCATTAAGTATGGAATATTATTTTTCTCCGGGTCTTCTGACCATTGCATCGGTCATAGCCACTACCCTTTTCATATATTGTATATCATGAACCCTGACAATATCAACTCCCCGGGTAATCCCCAGGGTAATTGTGGCTGCGGTACCCTCCAGGCGTTCCTCTACCGGCAGATCTAAAACCTTTCCAATCATGGATTTACGAGAGGTCCCCAGGAGCACGGGATACCCCAGAGCCACCAGTTCATCTAAATGATACATTGTTTCCAGGTTTTCCTCTAAATTTTTGGCAAAACCGATACCCGGGTCCAGGACAATGTTCTCCTGCTTTACACCGGCCTCCAGGGCCAATTTTACGCTCTCCTTCAAATCGAAAATAATATCTTTTACCAGGTCCTGATACTGGTGAACCTTACGGTTGTGCATAATGCAGACAGGCACCTGATACCGGGCAGCCACCGAAGCCATATCAGGGTCTTCTTTCAGCCCCCAGACGTCATTTAACATATGCGCCCCCATTTTCAGCGCCTCTTCTGCTACAGCCGCTTTATAGGTATCCACAGAAACCGGTACATCCAGTTCTTTTAGAACCCTCTCCAGCACAGGAATTACCCTTTCCAGCTCCTCCTGTTCAGATACTGCTTGAGAGTTGGGACGGGTGGATTCACCCCCCACGTCCAGAATGTCGATTCCCTCCTGAACCATGTCATGGGCCTGCTCCAGGGCCTTATCCAGGTGATTAAATTTCCCTCCATCGGAAAAAGAATCGGGGGTAACGTTTAAAATACCCATTAAAAGTGTTCTTTCCCCCAGCTTAAAAGACCTGTTCCCGACATGTAAGAACCTTTCCTTTGAAGAATCCATCCAGTGATGACTGTTATACTGATCCAACAATTCTTCCATTTCCACTGCTGCCTGTTTTAAACCAAAAGGCTGCATTTTTAGCTTTACTATTAATGAGCGAAATTGTTTTAATGTTCCCATGAGAAGAATATCTGACTTTGGTAGTGACAGGTCTCCTACCCCATGAGCAACTACGGCTTCCCCTCCCTTGGAAAGCATTTCCTGCTTTACAAAAATAGCACCTTTCAGAGAAACGTCGTAAAGTTTTATCCAAATAAATTGACCCTTGGCCAGCATAATTCTTGAGCCCGGTTTGCTGGCGCCAATCTTATTAATTTCCTTTTTTATATCCTCCCTGCTGTGGGGAAGGAGAATTCTGGCTTTGAACAATTTCACTTCTCCTTTAAAATATTGTAAAAATATGGGTTCTGCAGAAAAAGATATAGCAATTTTAATTTATGGTAACTAAATTAAAATTGTGCTTAAAAACATATAAACTTTTCGTTAAAGACAAATCCTTAATATAACAGTCCCTGACCGGCAGGCATTTTATCATATTTATAACAGCTCTCCCGGGCAGGACACTGCCAGCAGGCACGGGAAAGTGTATCGGCCCGGTGCAGGATATCACCCAGCAGGGTTCTCTTAATGATGTCCTCAGAACTCCGGTGTTCTTTTATGGCTCCGATAATGGAAGTAATGTCGCTTTTTTCAAAACCTGCTTCTTTCAGGATTTCACTTGACAGTTGAGCACTCAATAAAGCATGGTCTTCCCCTGTTTCATACTCTTTCCACCTGCCAATGTCATGCAGCAGCCCTGAAGCATATACGGTTTCCCTGGAAAAATCGGAGCCCAGTCCCTTTTCTAAAAGTAAAATATAGGCAATGCGAGCTACCGAAAGCAGGTGCTCAAAGCTGTGCTTACAATATCTTCTGTTTTTTTCAGCATTATTGTTCTTTTCGACATACTCCCAAAAGCGCCTGTCATTAAGAATTTTATTTATCTTTTCCATGTTATTTCATGGGACCCTTGATCAAAGAGAATGCTTCCGACCGGGAAACCTGATTCCTGCGGAAAATCCCCCTTACCGCTGAAGTTATAGTAAAAGATCCAGGCTTTTTAATTCCCCTTATGGTCATGCACAAATGTTCCGCCTCCACTACCACCACCACGCCCTTGGCATTCAGAGTTTCCATAATTACATCCGCCACTTCACTGGTTAAGCGCTCCTGCAGCTGCGGCCTCCGGGCAATACTCTCCACAACCCTGGCCAGTTTGCTCAATCCCGTAATTTTACCTTGAGAGGGAATATAAGCTACATGGGCTTTTCCGTAAAATGGTAGAAGATGATGCTCACACATGGAATAAAGGGCGATATCCTTTACCAGAATCATTTCATCATGCTGGTCTTCTGTAAAGCACTTTGTAAGATGAAGGCTGGGGTCTTCATTCATCCCCTTAAATATTTCTGCGTACATTCTCGCTACCCGTTTGGGGGTTTCCACCAGTCCTTCTCTGTGAGGATCCTCCCCGATGGCTTCTAAAATCATTGTTACAGCTTTTTCAATTTTAGGTTCGTCAATCATTGTTTGTGACACTCCTTCTAAACATAAGTTAAAAACTTATTCCTCAAAATTCGGCACATCACATTCAATTACTTAATAATTATACTTCCATGCAAAAAATCCTTTTTTTATAACTTTTTTTACCGGGAAGATGCTTCCCAAATAAGAAAAACCATGAGCTTCCTGTCATTAACTGGCAAATATGAGCTCTTTTTAAAAAATTTTTTAAATATTATGCCGAAATATCTAAAAAATTACTTTTTTAGTAATATTTTAGCAGGAATATAATAGTTCATGTCGAATCTATTGACTAAACTCTCAGGAG
>SKNC01000009.1 GCA_007120745.1 Bacillota bacterium | reverse complement strand
TTAAGGCTTTCCCCAGAAGTTTACGTATCAACGACCTCAGGCAGCAATTTTATTTAACATCCACCACAGCCATCATCCGGGCTGCAGGGATTCTCTTTTTCTTTATTTTCCAGGAGTTGGCCTTCTCTGCTCTGCCTTGCAATAGATTTATTATACTGTCTTAACTTTTTGTCCACCAAGTAATTTACGGTGTTTTCGTTATATGTTCCGTCACTTTTCATTTCTCCCGCAGGAACTCCGGTTAAAATTTCAATTCCCTGGTCAATATTTTTCACGGCATAAATATGAAACTGCCCATTCTCCACCGCTTCAATTACTTCGTCGGAAAGCATCAGGTTCACCACATTCTGGTGGGGAATCATAACCCCCTGGGTTCCGGTAAGACCTATCATGCGGCAGACAGCAAAGAATCCTTCAATTTTTTCATTCACTCCACCTATAGGCTGTATTTCTCCCATTTGATTTACAGAACCGGTTACTGCGATGTCCTGCCTCAAGGGCAGCCCTGATAAGCTGGACAGCAGGGCATAGAGTTCGGTGCTGGAAGCGCTGTCCCCCTCAACTCCTTCATAAAGCTGTTCAAAGGTTAACGTGGCGGAAAGGGTCAAGGGCATTTCCTGGGCATATTTGGCGGCCAAATATCCCCCCAGAATCAGAACCCCCTTGTTATGTATCCTGCCGCTCATTTTTGCTTCTCGCTCTATATGCATAATCCCTCTTTTCCCCAGGTGAACAGCCGCTGTAATCCGATTCGGCTTGCCAAACATGTAATCTCCCAACCCAATCACCGATAGAGCATTCACCTGTCCTGTTTTCTCCCCTTGAACATCTATTAAAAACGTTCCTTCTTTGAAAAGTTCCTGAATTTTTTTCTCCAGTTTGTTGGAGCGGTACACCTTTTCATCATATGCTTTTTTTACATGCTCTGCAGTAACCAGGTTATCATTGTCCAGGGATGCCCAACCATCGGCCTCATGTAAGATTTCAACCAGTTCGGTAAAACGGGTGGTCAGCTTTTCCTGGTGCCCTGCCAGGCGGGAGCCAAACTCTACCACTTTCCCCACTGCCGACCGGGTAAAATGCCTGAGCCCGGCTTTCTCACAGAGGCACCGGATAAGTCCTGCCATTAAAAGCTGGTTTTCCTCTGTTCTTTCCATTTCTGTATCAAAGTCTGCCTTTATTTTAAAAAGCTTTTGAAAATCTTCATCATAGTGGTAAAGAACCTGGTACAGATACGGGTTTCCTATCACCACAACCTTAACATGGATTGGAATGGCCTCGGGCCTCAGGGTGGAAAATGCTACCAGACCAATTTGTTCCTGGAGATTTTCAATTTTCAGTTCTTTATTTTTAATCACCCTTTTTAGTACGTCCCAGGAACGAATATTGGTTAATAGGTCCATGGCATGAATTATGAGATATCCCCCATTGGCCAGGTGCAGTGCTCCCGGCTTAATCATGGTAAAATCAGTTACCACCATGCCAAACTGGCTCTCATATTCCAGTTTTCCCACCAGGTTATAAAAGGTAGGATTCGTCTCAATAACCACCGGGGCGCCGGAGCTTTCACTGTGATCTATCAATAAATTGACGCTGTATCTTTCTTCCGGTACCTTTGCTTTTTTGGCCCAGGGCATTGGAAACTGCTGTTCTTCCTCCCCCGCTCGAAAATCATCCAGGTGTTCCAGCACATCTTCTTTAACCGCCTCCAGATAAGCAATGGCTTTTTCATATGCCGTATACTTTTCTTTCATGGAATCTATTAAATGACCTACCGCAAAAAGTCCTACCTTGTTATCCAGCTGTTTCAACTTTTCCTTTATTTCTTTTTCTACGTTAAGGATCTTCCGGGTGATTTCCATGGCCTTCATCTGGACTTCGTTCATTTTTTTCTCCAGGTCTTCCCTTACCTCGGGGTCCAGCTTTTCAAAATCCTCCTGGCTCAACTGTTCTCCATCCACCACCGGAATGGTAACGTATCCCGTGGGGGTTCTTTTTAAAGCAAAATCCTTTTCCTGGGCGGCTTTACTCAGTTCATCCATCAGCTGGTTTCGCTGCTGTTGAAATTCCGTAATAATTTCTGCCTTTTCTTTTTCGTACGCTTCTCCTTCAAAAGCTTTAGGTATTTCCTCTTTTAGTACTTCAATAAGGTCTTCCATGTCTTCACAAAAGACTTTTCCCTGACCCGCCGGAAAATTTATAGCTTTGGGTTGGCTGGCATTTTCAAAATTATAGACATAGCACCAGTCCTCAGGAACATCCTCTTCTTCCGCAATTTTCTGCACGCAGTTCTGGGCATAGCTGAATTTTCCCGTTCCCGTTACCCCTGTCATGAAAATATTATATCCGTGGTTTTTAATCTTTAATCCAAACTCCATAGCCTTTACAGCTCTTTCCTGACCGATGATTCCTTCGAAAGGGGTTACCTCCTCCGTAGTTTCAAATTGAAATATTTCTTCGCTGAAGACCTTTTTGAGTTTTGATACCGGCACTTTTACATCTTCTAACATTCTGCAGCCTCCCTCATATATAACATAATAGCATGCTTTCCCGGTAGAAAAGATTGTCGCAGTTAAAAAGCTTTTGTCCTGTCCCAACCCACAAATACATTATGAAAACTATATTCTTCATTTTTTATTATTCTCCTCTCTAATAAAAGAAATCCTGGCTGATGAGCCAGGATTTCAATGAACTGTATACTATTAGTTATTAACCTAATTCTTTTCTCAGGTCAACAATTGCATCTACTACGGAAGGATCTGCCAGGGTGGTGGTGTCACCAATGGCCTCAAACTCACCGCTGGCCACTTTCCTCAGAATCCTTCTCATAATCTTACCGCTCCGGGTCTTGGGCAGTCCGGGGGTGAGAATGATGAAGTCCGGGGAAGCAATGGGTCCAATTACGGTGCGGACGTGAGTTCTCAGTTCCTTCTTCAGGTCATCACTGGGCTCAAATCCGTCCTTCAAAATGCAGTAGGCGAAGATGCCTTCCCCTTTAACATCATGGGGATACCCTACAACGGCTGCTTCCGCTACAGCTGCGTGGCTGACCAGCGCACTTTCCACTTCTGCGGTTCCCATCCGGTGTCCGGATACGTTGATTACGTCATCAATCCGGCCCATGAGCCAGTAGTAACCATCGTCATCTCGACGGGCCTGGTCTCCGGTCAGGTAGAATCCGGGCAGCATATCAAAGTAAGTCTGACGGAAACGCTCATGGTCTCCAAAAACGGTTCTGGCTATGGAAGGCCAGGCTCTCTTGATTACCAGGTAACCGGCTTCATTATCGGGAACATCTTTAGCTTCTCCGTCTACGATAGCAGGCTCAACACCAAAGAAGGGGAGGGAAGCAGAACCAGGCTTCTGGTTTACGGCTCCGGGCAATCCGGTAATAAGAATTCCACCGGTTTCTGTCTGCCACCAGGTGTCCACGATGGGGCACTTTTCTTTCCCAATCACTTTGTAGTACCATTTCCATACTTCGGGGTTGATAGGCTCACCTACGGAGCCCAATACTTTCAGAGTGCTCAGGTCTCTACCCAGAGGCCACTTATCGCCGTCCTTAATCATGGCTCTCAGAGCAGTGGGAGCGGTGTAGAATTGGGTTACTTTGAACTTCTCTACAATCTGCCAGAACCGGTCGGGTGCAGGATAGCTGGGAACCCCTTCAAACATCAGGGTAGTTGCCCCTAAGGCCAGGGGGCCATAGGCAATATAAGTGTGTCCAGTAATCCAACCGATGTCAGCGGTGCACCACCAGGTGTCTTCTTCATGATAGTCAAAGATGTATTTAAAGGTCTGCATGGCATACAGGAGATAGCCGGCGCTGCTGTGAACCACACCCTTGGGTTTTCCTGTGCTTCCGCTGGTGTAGAGGATAAACAGGGGGTCTTCACTGTCCATTTCTTCAGCAGGACAATCCAGTTCTACCTGCTCCAGCTCATCATGCCACCACACGTCTTTTTCGGTCATATTCACATTACCGTCGCCCCTCTGGAAGACGATAACTTTTTCTACGCAGTCACACTCAGCTACCGCAGCGTCCACATTGGCCTTCAGGGGAACTACTTTTCCGGCCCTCAGGCTGCAGTCGGCGGTAACAACAACATTACACTGGGCATCCAGAACCCGGTCCTTGATGGAGTCGGCGCTGAAACCTCCGAATACGATGCTGTGAATGGCTCCAATTCGGGCACAGGCCAGCATGGAAATAGCCAGCTGGGGAATCATGCCCAGATAGATGGCTACTCTGTCGCCTTTTTTCACACCATTCTTCTTCAGCACATTAGCGAAGCGGCAGACTTCATAGTGCAGCTGCTGGTAGGTGTAGACTTTCACATCGTCCTCAGGCTCACCCTGCCAGATAATCGCGGCTTTATTTTTTCTGATTCCATTCAGGTGACGGTCAATGCAGTTGTATGCAACATTCATTTTTCCGCCATCAAAGAATTTAACATTCGCATTAACAAAATCATACTCCATCACCTTATCCCATTTCTTAAACCAATCCAGCTCCTCGGCCATTTCGCCCCAGAAACCCTCGGGATCTTCGATGGACCTCTTATACATTTCATCATACTGTTCTCTGGAACTAACATGAGCATTTTTCGCAAATTCTTCTGAAGGTGGATACCATTTTACTTCTGACATTTTTTTCCCTCCATATCTTTTATTTCTTTCTGTTCTTTACTATTGAAATAGTAACTGCTTTTGCTTATCCCTAAATCCCCCCTTTTTTAGATTTATTATAATTTGAACTTATAACCTCATATGTTTAACTAAATAATTGTACTACAAAAAATCTTATATTATGTCAACTTATGCCTGGTAAAATAATTATAATTTTTTGACAATTCAAGCCTCTTAGGCATTGATTACATTCGAGGTTTGCAGGGATAATTCCTTCCTAAATTAACAAAATTCTTAATTTTGGAATTTAGATTCTATTTTTAATTTATTTAATTTTCATAATTTTCTATCTATTTTATGTCTTATATCCTGCTGGTCTCTCCCAACAACAAGAGCAGCGTTGAGAAAAAAAATAAGGAGCCCCGGCGATGCCGGGGCTCCTGGAATTCAAGTGCTTATTTTAGTTATTAACCCAACTCTTTGCGGAGTTCCACAATTCTATCAACGACTGCGGGGTCCGCCAGGGTGGTGGTGTCACCAATGGCCTCAAACTCACCGCTGGCCACTTTCCTCAAAATCCTTCTCATAATCTTACCGCTCCGGGTCTTGGGCAGTCCGGGGGTGAGAATGATGAAGTCCGGGGAAGCAATGGGTCCAATTACGGTGCGGACGTGAG
>SKNC01000090.1 GCA_007120745.1 Bacillota bacterium | reverse complement strand
CTAAATTGACTCTTCATGAGACGTTAGAGCTTCATGAATTACTGGCTTTTAAGACTTCTTGTGCAGCAAAATCCTCACAAATGGAAGAATTGGCATCAGACTTTCGGTTGAGGGAATTGTTAAAACAGGATTCTAATAATGCGAAGCAGCAGATAAAAGAGATACAAAATTTAATATCAGACAATATTCCTGTAAGGGGAGGGCATTAGATGGTACAACATTTAGACAATGAGCAAAAAGACAGGCTGATTGCCAGCGACCTCCTGATTTCAGTAAAATCCGCCGTACGGAATTATTCCTGTGCTATAACGGAGATTGCATCGCCCGAAGTAAAAAGTATGTTGAAACGGCATTTGAATGATGCCATAGACTTCCATGAAGATGTAACAATGTATATGATTGACAAGGGGTATTATTATCCTGATGATATAGAAAAACAAGTGCAAATCGATTTAGCCAATGCAAGGTTTGTGTCAGGTGAAACGGTGAGAGCTTATTCTCAGCCGACACCTTTTAGCTAAATTGACATTTCCGACATTCCACATGGGCTGCTGTGGGCCGGTTTCTTCCGTAAAAAGTAATGGGAAACACAGAGAGCTGTGCATACCCTGCACAGCTCTCTGTGTTTATTTTACATTTGCATTCTAGCTACTTTTATATATAATAAATGTTTTTATTTATTTGTATCCAGTAAAAATTATTTCTTTTTGGGTTTCCACTCTTTCCATACATTGCCTGCCAGACCAGTCCTGGGCTTTAAAGTGGGGTCTCCCGGCTGCCAGGCGGCAGGAATTACCTCACCGGTTTTTTGATGATGCTGGTATGCTTTAATCTGGCGAATTAACTCTTCCGTGTTTCTTCCTACGGGAGGGCTTAGAATTTCTATAGCCTGAATTACACCATCAGGGTCAATTAAAAACCGTCCCCGGACATTTACTCCGCCTTTTTCATCATACACTCCATAATGAGTTCCGATTTTTCCACCAGGATCAGAAAGCATGGGGAAGGGAACCGGACCGTCAATCATTTTAGACAATTCAGTTTCTTCCCAAATCTTATGGGAAAAAACGCTGTCAACACTGATGGACAGCACTTCCACTCCCAATTCTTGAAATTCCGGGTAGCGAACTGCTACCGAAGAAATTTCTGTAGGTCAAACGAACGTGAAGTCTCCGGGGTAAAAACAAAGCACCACCCATTTGCCCAGCAATTCTTCTGTGTTAATTGGTCTTATTTTTCCCTGTACGTATGCCTTTGTCTCAAAAACAGGAGCCTTCTCACCAACTTTTACCAACTTAACCACTCTCCTTTTGGACATCCTTTATTTTTAAATATTTTAAATTAAAGAATGTCCATTTACTATATAAACATTTTAACATATTTTTTTTCAAATCAATATAAAATAGCCATAAAAATAAAAATTTTTATTATATGATAACCAATATCCTCACCTGGCACCTGGAAGAAGTTACATGTGAAAAAAAACACAATAATTTAATGTTAATTCTGTCACATCTTCTTATTTTATGCTATAATAAGGAACAATCACCTCTAAAATCCGCAGTTTCATTTACTCTAGAGGGAAGCAATAGGAGCGAAAGCAACTTTCTTGACGTTACTATGAACTTCTGTTATAATCTAGTGCATAGTTTTTGCACGTTATATGTAGGGTTAGAAAATAGACAGAAAAATTGAAAGATTTGCTAATCTGAGCCGCATAGAAATTAACTTTGGCAAATCTTCTTTTTTGTTACGAGAGAATTGCTAGAAAAAGTCACCGGAGGTAATATTTTTGTCCAGAATTATTGAAGCTTATGTAGGTGAATACGCCAGCGGTAAAAGTGAAAATGCCGTAAACAGGGCTTTAGACCTTGCCCGACAGGGTAGAAAGGTAGTTTTGGTGGATCTGGATTTAGTCGAACCTTTCTATACCCTACGTCCTTTAAAAAATAAACTGGAAAACATGGGCATCGAGGTTATTGCCTGGGAGACCAAGGATACCTTTGGCCTGGGGGAAGCCGGTTATGTGATTAAGCCTGAGATGCGTTGGGCGCTGCGCCGTAAAGGAGACATAATTTTTGACGTCGGATATGGTGTTCAGGGTTTTAGAATATTTAACCTGGTGGAGGGTGCCCTGGAAGAGGAGAACTTAAAAATCTATGCCGTGGTAAATATTAGCAGGCCGCTAACCTCTTCTGTGGAAGATATCATTGCTTACTTAAATCTTTTTGGTAGGGTGGATGGAATTATTAATAACAGTCATTTAGGAGAGCTTACCGATAAAGATGTCATTGAAGAGGGGATTCAAGTAATTCGAGAAGTCAGCAGAATTACCGGGATTCCTGTAATTGCTATCAGCGTGGAGAAGAACCTTGAGTTTTTGGCAGGTAAATCTAATTTTCAAGGGTTTCCTGTGCGGTTTTTAGAACGATATATGCCCCAATCTTTATGGTAAGGAGTTTTCTAAAACAGCAGATTTATTTTGCTGTTTTCATTTATACTTTTTTCTTACGTAATATAAAGAATAGCAACGTGAGTTTCAGCAGTAATCATGGAGGTGTACAGATCATTGGAAAGGGCAATTAAAGAAGAAAAAAGGGTCTTTATGACGGGGAATGAAGTAGTTGCCTGGGGTGCCCTGGCGGCTGAAGCCGATATCATGTACGGGTATCCCATTACCCCCCAAAACGAAGTTATGCATTATTGGACACGCCTTGCCCCCAAACACGGCAGAAAGTTCCTGCAGACGGAGGACGAGCTTTCTGCAGGGTTTACTACCATCGGTGGGGTGCTGGCGGGGCGCAGGGCCTTTACGGCCACAGCGGGACCGGGGAACATACTCCTTCAAGAGCCCGTGTCCATGGCTGAAATGATGCGTCTTCCCATGGTAATGGCCATTATGCAGAGAGGAGGTCCTTCTACAGCTACGGTAATTTATTCTCAGCAGGAGGTCAACCTGACTACCTCCGGGGGAAATGGAGAGGCGCTGAGGATCGTATATTCTACGGCAACCCATCAGGAGCTTTATGACTACACCATTAAAGCTTTTAATGCAGCCTGGAAATATCGGTTTCCTACCTTTATATTAGGAGATGGTTATCAAGCTAAAATGAGGGAACCCCTGGTTATGTATAACCCCCAAGATAAAGGAGTGGAAATGGCTGCTTCTGAGCCTTTTGTAGGGAAGGAAGGGAAATTTGGAGAAGGTCGGGAGCCGGCTCACCTGAGGAACGCCTTCAGCATGGAGGAGGAGTTATATGAGGTGGTTATGGAGCATATCCAGGACTACAACAAAATTACTCCTCAAATTGTTGAATATGTATCTTTAGGATGTGAAGAAGCGGACCTGGTAATTGTGGCCCACGGTATCGTAAGCCGGGCGGCTGTTGCTGCCCAGGAGAAGCTGCGCAGAGAAGGGTATCGGGTAGGCTTTTTCAGGCCCATAACCTTACGTCCCTTCCCGGTGAGAGCTTTACGGAAGGTATGCAAATCAACTTCCAAATTTTTAGTGGTGGAGTCTGCATTTGGCCAGTTAGCCAGGCTGGTAAAAGAAGCCCTTTTTGGCTTAGAGGCAGAAATGGATGAAATCTTTATGCCGGGCCTTGGGATTACTTCAGAAAAGATTATAGGACATGTGAAAAAGAAGTCCGAACTAAAGGTTTAAGCCATATAACCTTGATTGGAGGTAATAATAATGTCAGCATCAGAGACAACTATGCCAAAATCCTGGAGATTAGAAACAAAACCCCATAAATTTTGCCCGGGCTGCGGACACGGCCTGGTTTTAAAGGTATTGGGCCAGGTAGTTGACGAATTAGACATTCAAGAAAGGGCGGTATTTGGTTGTGACATCGGCTGCTCCCTCCTGGCCTGGGATTTTTTTAATATAGATTCCGTTCAAACCCACCATGGCAGGACTACCCCGGTTATTACCGGAATCGTCAGGGCAAACCCTTCTTTAATAGGAATTGCCTACATGGGGGATGGAGGCGGCTATGCCATCGGATCACAGCACCTGGTCAATGCTGCCAATAGAAATGATAAAATATTCGTGCTGCTGGTTAATAACACCAACTACGGCATGACCGGAGGTCAAATGGCGCCAACCACGCTGCCGGGGCAGATAACGGAAACAACTCCTTACGGCAGAGACGTAGACGAGACAGGTTCCCCGACCCTGGGTCCCGAAATGGTTGCAGCCATCTCGTCTGAAACTGCTTATGTGGCCAGGGGCACCGTGTCGAATATGAGTAAGCTGAAAAAGTTTATTAAAAGAGCAATGGAAAACGTCGTAGCCGGTAGGGGTTTTTCATTTGTGGAAGTCTTAGCCACCTGTCCGACCAACTGGAGGACGAATGCTCGTGATACGTGGAAGTTTCTAGACGAAGACATGAAAAAATATTTCAAGGTGGGTGAGTTCAAAACCCTTCCCACGGAAAGGGAGGAGTAGATTTCAGTGAAAAGGTTAGCAAAGGTTGTGATTGCCGGTGAAGGAGGTCAAGGAGTACAGTCCATAGCAGATATTTTGGCAGAAGCGGGTAATGAAGAGGGCCTGGAGGCTCTTTATATCCCTAACTTTGGAATAGAACAGAGAGGAGGCGTTTCCGTAGCCTTCGTTCAGATTGCAGATAACTTGATTGGTTCTCCAAAGTTTGAAAAAGGGGATGTGGTGGTAGCATTGAGCGACAGGGCGGTAAACCGGGTGAAATGCCATGTGGGGGCTAATACTATTTTTGTTTATGACAATTCACTGATAGAAATAGCAGAGCTCCCTGAAAAGACCGATGATTACATAGAAGAGGAGGGGGAATGTAGGCCGGTAGAAAAAGAAGACCAGCCGGTGTCTCTTCCTGATAAAATCGGTAAAGTGATTGCGGTGCCCGCTACGGATATAGCCAAAAAAGAATTACATCCCCGGGTGTTCAATGTTATTATCTTAGGAGCCGTGGTGGAAGCGGCAAGAATAGTGGGTGAAGATAGTATAAAAATAGCCATTGAAAATAATTTAGGGAAAAAGTTTGATAAGAATCCTGAGTTACGGGAACTTAACTTTAGAGCGCTTCAAAAGGGTATAGATATTGTAAAAGAAGCGCTGGTAAGGAGCTGAGCAGATGTCACCTAAAACAGAGAAACTTCGTTTTGAAGGGGAGAAGGGTTTTTTTAATATCTTTCCACAATACTGCAAGGGGTGCGGCCTATGTCCGGAAAAATGCCCCTACCAGGTTTTAGGTTGGTCCGATGAGTTAGGCATTTACGGGACACCCATTGTAGAGCCGGTAAATATAGAAAGATGTACGGCCTGTGGCCTTTGTGAAATTTTCTGCCCGGATTGTGCAATCT
>SKNC01000124.1 GCA_007120745.1 Bacillota bacterium | reverse complement strand
CGGTCGATTTTATCAACAAAACCATCCCTGGTTTTTTTTAAACCCTGCTTAAATTTATCCAGAAGTCCCATATCACACTCTCCTTAACTTACTCTTTTATCCTTTTCCTCCGGAAGCCGTAATGAAAATACCTTGGAAACCCCCGGCTCTTCCATGGTTACCCCGTATAAAACCCCGGCGGTCTCCATGGTCTTACGGCGGTGGGTTATTAAAATAAACTGGGTGTTATCTGATAAAACTTTCAAGTAATTTAAAAACCTTTTTAAATTCATTCCATCCAGGGACACATCGATTTCATCCAGTATGCAAAAGGGAGCGGGCTTCACCTTAATGACAGAAAACAGCAGGGCAATGGCGGTCAGCGCCTTCTCCCCCCCGGAAAGCAAGGATAAATTCTGCAGCTTTTTCCCGGGAGGCTGGGCGATAATTTCAACTCCCGATTCCAGCACATCATTGGGGTCAGTTAACTTCAAGTATGCCCGACCCCCTTCAAAAAAATCTTTAAATACAGAGGAAAAGATGGTTTTTATCTGATGAAAGCTGTCCAGAAATTTTTCCTTCATCTTGCTGTCCAACTCCTGGATCACTTTATGTATGTTATTTTTGGCATCCCTGAGATCGTCTCTCTGTTTTTTAAGAAACTCTACCCTCTCTAAAAGTCTGTCATATTCCTGTACTGCCCCGGTATTTACGCTGCCAAATTCTAAAATCTTATTTTTCAGCTCCTGGATTTCTTCCCTGGCTTTTTCTTCTCCTACTTCAATGGAATAATCCAGGGCTTCTTTTAACGTCAGCGAAAATTCATCCCTCAAGCGCCGGGAATAGTTTTTCATCTCTGTATCCAGCCTGGTAATTTCTAATTCCGTTTCATGCTTCTTTTTCTCCCTGGTCTGCAGGGCCCTGCGATGATTTCTGGCCTGATGTTCATTTTCCGTCAGGGAAGCATGTAAATCCCGGGTTTGGTCCCTGAGGCGGCTGAACCGGTGGGAAATTGTCTCTTGAGAATTTTCCAGCTGCAAAATTTCTTTTTCCGTTCTCTTTATTGAGAAAGTAATTTCTTTTATGGTATGAGTCAGTTCACCTGTTTTCTGTTGAATTCCTGATACTTTAGATTCCAAAAAAGCCCTCTCATTTTCCAGGTCTTCCATTTTTTCAAGAATCAAATGTTTTTCTTTATTTTTCGAGGCAATCTCCACTTTTAACCGGGCTGCCTCTTTGTCCTTCTCTACCATTTCTTTATTTAGTACCATCTGTGCGGTTTTTTCCCGGCCCAGGTCCTTTTCCAAACCTTCTCTTTGTTCTCTCAAATCCTTTAGTTCAAACAGCAGAGTCTTTTCGGTGTCCTGATTCTGGTTTGTTTTTTCTTTCTCAAGTTTTTCAAGCTCTTTTATTTCTATCAGGTTAGTTTCCGTCTTTTTAATCTCCCGCAGAACAGACTCCATCTCTTCTTCCTGCTGCTTCATTTCCTGTGTCAGGCGGTTCAATTGTTCTCCCTTTTCCTTACAGGCTTCCTCCAGGGTATCTTTTTCCCCGGCCGCACTCTCCAGTTCTTCTTGAAGCCTGTGAGCTTCTGTCTCCAGTTCTTTTACCCTCTGTTCGTTTTTCCGCAGAGTATTCTTTCGGCTGATAAAGCCAGGCCTGGTTTTTTGATAGCTTCCCCCGGTCATGGCTCCCCCCGGGAAAATTATTTCCCCCTCCAGGGTTACAATTTTATACTTCAGCTTCATTTTTCTGGCAGTTTTCAGTGCGGAATCTAAATCCTCCGCTATTAAAAGGTTTCCCAAAAGCCTATCAAATACTTTTTCGTACTCTTTATCAAAAGTGACCAGATCTTTAGCCCAACCGATAATGCCCTTTTCATCAGGGGCAGAACTTTTCTTTTGGCCGCCGGTAATAAGGGACAGAGGCAGAAAAGTGGCTCTTCCCTTTTTTATTTCTTTTAGATAGGCAATCATTTCTTTGGCGGTATTTTCATCCCGGGTAACTAAATGCTGCGCCGCTGAACCCAGTCCTGCCTCCACTGCCCGTTCATACTGCTCCGGAACCGTAAGGAGGTCCGCTACCACTCCTTCCACTCCTCCGGCGGCATCAGGGTTATCTCTCTTTTCTCGTAAAACGGCTTTTACCGCTTCATTATAGCCTTCGAACTTCTGCTGCATTCCCAAAAGAGCTTCCAGGTAAGCCCTGGCCTTTTCCAAACGGGCACTTTTGTCCCTCAGTGTTCCCTGAATTGATGCAGCCCGGCTCTCCTGATTTCGCAGCTTTTGAAGAGTTTCTTGATGAACCTTTTCATGAGCAAAAATCTCCTGTTTTTTTTCTGTAATCACCAGTTCCATGTGTGTTTTTTTTCTCTTCAATTCTGAAAGGGCCGCCTCTTTAATCCCGGTTTCCTTACTTATTTCCTCCAGCCTGGCCTCTAAATATTCCCTTTCCAGCTGGGTTTTTTTCAATTTCAAAGAAATTTCTTCTATTTTCTGTACAGCTTCATTTAGTGCTTCTTCAATTTTCTCCGTGGTTTTTCTGGCAGTTTCCTTCATTTCCTTAAGCTGCTTTTCGTTCTTCACCAGCTCCTCAACCAGTTCCGCCGATGTTTGATCCAGCTCTAACAGAACATCATTAATTCCTGACTTTTTTTCTTTAATCCCTGCCAGTTTTTCCTGGTGTTCTCCCCGGGTAATTTCCAGCTCCTTAACTTTACTTTGCATATTAGCCAGTTTTTCCTGAAAAAGCTCTGTATCTGATTTTTTCTTTTTTAATGCACCTTCTACTTGATACAGCTTTTCTCTAAATTCTTCTATTTCTTCTTCCTCGGTGCTGATTTTTAATTTTTGTTCCGCAATTACGGAATCCAGCTGATTAATCAGTGAATACTTTTGGAATATATCCAGAGATATTTTATCCAACCTTTCCTCCATGCCGGTTTTTTTTCGGTTGATCTCTCCAAACTCCCTGGCCAAAACTCCAATTTCCAGGTGTTTTAAACGGTCCCGGCAGGCCATATATTCTCTGGCCACAGCAGCCTGCTCCTCCATGGGGCCCAACTGCTGGTTCAGCTCTTCAATCAAATCACTGACCCGTAACAGGTTGTCCGCTGTCTCTTTTAGCCGCCTCAGGGTTTCCTTCTTGCGGCTTTTATATTTATATACCCCTGCTGCCTCTTCAAAGATGCTCCTTCTATCTTCGGGCCGGGCGCTTAAGATCTGATCAATCTTTCCCTGTCCAATCAGCGAATAAGCCTCCTTACCCACACCGGTATCATGGAATAATTCCGTGATTTCTTTCAACCTGCAGGGCACTTTATTCAGCAGGTAATCACTTTCCCCCGAGCGAAACAGGCGGCGGGTTACATTTACCTCCGTATAGTCCACATTCAATTCCGGATCCAGGTTGTCAAACAGAAGAGAAACTTCTGCAAAACTGATGGGTTTACGCTGGTCGGTACCATTAAAAATCATATCCTCCATCTGATTCCCCCGCAGCGTCTTAAAGCTCTGCTCTCCCAGACACCACCTGACCGCATCGGAAATATTGCTTTTGCCGCATCCATTGGGGCCAATAATCCCGGTGATGCCAGGGGAAAGCTCAATTTCTACCTTTTGTGGAAATGATTTAAAACCATAAATTTCAATTTTCTTTAATAACATCTCACCCCTCCTCCGGATCAATAATTTTCCTGTCTTCCCCTGCCTCCTGGTCTTCAGAGGTAACAATAAAATACCTGCTTGTTTGAACAAGCAGGCCAAAGAAATTAAACTTCCATCAACGAGGTTCCACAATAAACTTAATGGCTGTCCTCTCCTCTTCATCAATCCTGATTTCTACAAAAGCAGGAATGGTAACTAAATCAATACCATTTGGAGCAACAAAACCTCTGGTGATAGCAATCGCTTTAATGGCCTGATTTACAGCCCCTGCCCCTACTGCCTGCAGTTCTGCCCTGCCTTTTTCTCTGAGTACTGCAGCCAACGCTCCGGCAACAGACTTAGGTTTGGAGTGAGCAGAAACCTTTAACACTTCCATGAATAGAAGAGCCCCCTTCACTTAGTGTCCTTCTTCATCCTGTGTATAATTCAATTACCCATCTGTTGCGAAGACTATCAGCTTTACGTTATTATATTCTTCTCTGCCCACAAAATTCCTGCATTATCCAAAATTTTTAAATTTTAAGCTTTTCCCAGGCAATCCGGGCAGCTGCCTGTTCAGCATCTTTTTTACTTTTTCCTCTCCCCTCCCCCAAAGGAATGCCATCTTGCAAAAATATTTGAGCGACAAAAATTTTATCGTGGTCCGGTCCGTATTCTTTCACAATTTTATACTCAGGTGTGGCATTATATTTGCATTGAGTCAATTCCTGAATCATGGTTTTGTAATCCTTACATGAATCTCCTTCTCTCATACCGGTAATCAAAGGATTTAAGAAGGAAATTACAATACTTTGGGTAACCGTTAAGCCCTGGTCCAGGTATAAAGCACCGATCAGGGCTTCCAGGGCATCTGCCAGGATAGAAGGACGGTCCTGCCCTCCTGAGACCTTTTCGCCCCTGCCTAAAAACAGGTAATCTCCCAGGTTCAGTTCTTTTGCCACTCTGTAAAGAGTCATCTCACAAACAATGTTTGCCCTGAGCCTGGTCAGTTCCCCCTCCGGCATCTGCGGAAAAGTTTTGTACAGGTGCTCACTGACAATCAGCTCCAAAACCGCATCCCCCAGAAATTCCAACCTTTCGTTGGGACAGGCCTCCCCCATACTTTCATTGGCAAAGGAGGAATGGGTCAGCGCCTGCTTAAACAAGTCAGGTTTATTAAATGTAATATTCAATTTTCGGGCAATGTCCAAAGTATGATGGCTCATGAGCCTACCTTAACCTTCAAATTTTTTCAGGATAACGGAAGCATTGGTTCCACCAAAACCAAAGGAATTGGATAAGCACACCTTAATATCCGCTTCTCGGGAGCTGTTGGGGACATAATCCAGGTCACATTCAGGGTCAGGATTGTCATAATTAATGGTTGGGTGAATAATTCCATGATACATGCAGAGAATGGAAGCCGTCAGCTCTGCTCCCCCTGCCGCTCCCAGCAGGTGACCAATCATGGACTTGGTGGAACTCACCGGAATATTTTTCGCATGCTCTTTGAAAACATTCTTAATAGCCATGGTTTCCAGCTTATCATTTAGCGGTGTGGAAGTTCCATGGGCATTAATATAATCAACATCTCCGGGTTTCAGCCCGGCATCAGCCAATGCATTGGCCATGCAGCGGGAAGCCCCGTCTCCCTGGGGATCAGGAGCAGTAATATGATATCCGTCTCCGGACATGCCAAATCCGGATACCTCTGCATAAATCCTTGCACCCCTGGCCAGAGCATGATCCAGGG
>SKNC01000122.1 GCA_007120745.1 Bacillota bacterium | reverse complement strand
TTTTTTGCAGTAATGACTGCCGATGGACTTCGTTACACCCGAAGCGGCCACTTCCTCAGGGATTCTGAAGGAAGCCTGGTAACTCCCCAGGGGTACCCGGTCATGGGTGAAAGGGGCCCCATTAATCTTCCCGGGGAGGACATTCATGTGGGCCCAGATGGAAGTATAACCCATGGTGGGCAATTTATTGACCGCATGATCCTGGCGGAGTTTGCAAATCCGGAAACCCTTAGAAAGCAGGGAGGAAGTTTTTTTGAGGCGGTGCAGCAGACAGAAATTGCCAATACCTTGGGGTTGAACAGTCGGGTTCATCAGGGTTTTCTGGAGGGTTCTAACATTGATATGGTGGAGGAGATTACCCAGGCTATTGCCGCTTTTCGTATTTATGAGGCAAATCAAAAGGCTCTTCAGGCCCAGGACGAGCTTCTGGGGAAGAGTGTTAATGAAGTGGGTACACTGAGGTAAGGAGGGTGAATCAATGATTGGAATGATGAAAACAGGTGCAGCGGGCATGAACGTGCAGAGGCTGCAGCTGGACAATATTGGGCATAATCTGAGCAATATGGGAACAACCGGTTTTAAGAGGCGGGATTATTACTTTACCGACTTGATTTATCAGCCGGTTGTGCAGAGGGGAACGCCGGTACGTCCAGAGCCTCCTACGGGGCTTATGCCCCAGATGGGTAGGGGAAGTACTTTGATCAGCGGACCTATAAATATGAAGCCGGGATCATTTCTTCCTACCGGACGGCCGCTGGATTTGACCATTTCGGGACAGGGCTTTTTCGGTCTGGAGATGGAAGACGGCACAACGGCCTATACCCGTTCAGGGGACTTCGGTATAGACAGCCAAGGACGCCTGACGGATGCAGCAGGGAATTATGTAAGGGGAGATCTCAGGGCGGTTCCAGAAGAATTTATTCCGGAAACATTTTCGGTTAGTTCCAGTGGGGAAGTGAAGGCAGTAAATGCCCAGGGAGAAGAAGTGGATATGGGACGCCTGGTTATATACCACTTTGAAAATCCTTCGGGTTTACTTCAGGAGGGGTACCATCTGCTTCAGGCAACAGAGGCTTCAGGCCCGGCTGTACAGGGTTTTCCTGGGGAAGGGGAAACGGGTTCCGTTCTCCAGGGTATGCTGGAGACCTCCAACGTGGATATAACGGAAGAGATGTCCCGGTTGATTATGAGCAGCCGTTATTTTCAGGTAAACAGCCGTTCTCTTCGTCTGGCGGAGGACATGTGGCAGCTGGCCAATCATATTCGGCGCTAAAAGGTTTTTTCAGAGAAATCAATTCAGAAATATGCTGCCTTTTTCCTGGTAAGCGTCAATATTGGTCCTGGGCATGGTAAAGCGGTATGTTTGTTTGCCAATGGATATACAGGTATTTTCATAGGCTTTATTTATGGTAATCTTATTTTTAGAGGGGACCTTGATATGAGTGATGACACCGGAGGAGGAGCCTACTTCCTTCACAAACACATCCCCGCCGGCATGGAGCGTCCCTCCCCGGAGGATTCCGGTAACTTTTATTTCTCCCATGGCTTTAATGTCCGACTGAAAGGATCCCTGTCCATGGATCCAGACATTTTGGCTGGCCTCCAGGAGGGAGTTCAGGCAGTACCCTACAGAAATGTCACTGGGGGGAACGGGATTTTTCTTAAGGTCCTCCTTTAGAAATCGAAGCCTTTTCAGTAAGATGTCGCAGTCAATAAAGCTGTCGGTACTCTGAGAAAAGAAATAAGTAAAGTCTTCTGCCAATTTGCTGAGGTTTTGCAAAAATTCTAAAGGCAGCTTAAAACTCATGGTATGTCCACTTATTTTTTTTACCCTTTCGTCAAAGTCTTTAATGATGTTGGCAAGGTCAGGTATTTTGGTTCCCGCCAGCATACGAACCATCTGTGTCAGGGCTTTTCCCTGGATTTGCTTTCCTTTAAAGCGGGGATGGTCTTTAAGCAGCTGTACCATCATCAGCAGGTTGTTCAAATGATATTCCAGGTCATTTATGACGGGCTGAAGCTGCAGCAGGAGGGCTTCTATTCCCCCGGCCAGAAGTGCGGAATTAATAACGCTTTTCTGTATTGTTAAGTGGCCTGCCGATTGGAGGGCGGCATTGTTTACACTGCCCTGTACCATCAGTTTCCCACCTGCCAGGACGGACATGCCTTCAGTGATGCTGCCCTGAACCGTGATATCCCCCTGGAAACGAATATTTCCACTGGAAAGGTCAACGTCTCCTGAGTGGAGGAATTCGTTGGTGACGGAAAAGGTGTGAATAAGCCCCTTTTGTTCCATCTGGGGGAACCCGTAAATGGTAGACTTAATTTTTTCACCGGTACTGTTCAGGCGGGTATTGGCTCCCGCTTGAAGGGAGAAATCCTTGGCCTTTGGAATCTGTATTTTTTCCCCCGACACAGTGATTCCCGGTTCACCGAAATCAGCAGGGATTTTTTTAGCCAGCACTGTACCGGGTCTAACGTAGGGAATTTGTAATGTTTCCCGGTAATCTACATTACCGGAGGAGTTTATTCCCGGAGCAGTTTGAAATTCTTGTTTAAATAAAAGGATTAATTCGGCATCCCGTGAGGGTTGGGGGGGGGTCCCCCGGGCAATTTCCACAGGCTCCTCCGATGGGCACTCCAGGAAACGATCCACATTTTCCTGGATAATACCCCAGGTTACTTTATGTATTTCCAGCTGACTAAAAAGTTCTTCTTTAGTAATGCTCAATTCTTTTTGCGTAAATTCCCGGGTGTTGAGCCGGAGTTCCTCCGTAGGTTCCTGGTCAACCAGTTCAAAGGTTTTTATTTGTGAAGGGGTAAGGCTGATGCAGGCTGAAAGGTTATCCTGGCTCACTTTGATTTTTAGAAGAGCAGGGGAAATAACATCTGTCCTAGGGAGTATTTCTATCTGGTCTTCAGGATTCAGCTGTGCCTGGTCTTCCACCTCTTGATCATTTATTCTTAAAATTACATGGGGGTCAGGGGTAATGGTTGGAAGCACCACTCCGTCTTCCATTTCGATAAAAAAAATTTTTCCGTCTTTTATTCCTGCTTTACATTTTAAGAGATTCAAATTTTCCATGTTGTAAACTCCTTTATAGAAATATAACTCAAGGCCAATTATAGCCACAGACTGGTGCTGCAGACGAAGTCTGCAGGGCATAAAAATTCACAATTACTAAGTTATGTTAATGATTATTTTAGAAAAAGGAAGTTTCCCCAACCCTGTAGAAATTATAAAAACTACCGATTAATAATATTATACGACCAAAAATGCCGTAAGTTTAGTACCGGTACTTAAATAAATTTCTTAAAGAGGGCAGGGGTTAACTGGGGAGCTTTTCAAAAAAGGTGGTGCATTAGTAAGTGAAAGATGTTTTGTCCCAATCAGAGATTGATAACTTAATTACTGCCCTGGGCTCCGGTGATATCGAATCGGAGGGTGCCAATCTTTTAGAAGAAGAGTTGGAGGATGTAAAAACTTACGATTTTAAGAGGCCTAATAAGTTTTCTAAAGAACAAATCCGCACTTTACAGATTATTCACGAAAACTTTGCCCGTACTCTGGGGAATTTCCTTTCGGCCTATGTAAGGAATGTAATTAAAATAGAAGTAGCCTCTTTATCCCAGGTAAGCTACGGGGAGTTCATTAACTCTCTGCCGGTTCCTACAGTTATGGCTGTTTTGAGTCTTTCTCCCCAGCTGGGATCAGCGGTTCTGCAAACTGACCTACAGTTTGTTTTCCCCATCATTGACCTCCTTTGCGGAGGGGAAGGACAGGTGCCGACGAAGCTGCGGGAACTGACGGAGATCGAACAAACCATGATGAAACGGGTTTATACTACCATCCTGGACAACTTAAAATATTCCTGGCATGATATTACCAAACTGGAACCGGTGATTGATACCCTGGAAACCAATCCCCAATACAATCAGGCTTTGGCTTCCAATGAAACGGTGGTCATTGTCACCCTGATGAGCCAGATTGGTGACAATCAGGGGTTTATCAATATATGTTTGCCTTTTATATCTATGGAGCCTATAATCAACCAGCTTTCCGCTCAGCATTGTTTTCGGAATGTCGGTCATAAACCGCAGAAAGAGAATACGGCGCTGCTCTGTCAGAGAATTGAAGGCTCTGAAGTAGAACTTGCTGTGGACCTGGGGGAAACGGTAATCAGCATGAAGGATTTCTTGGAGATTCAGGAGGGGGACGTTCTTCCCCTGGGGAAAAGTGTTGGAGAGGAACTGGATTTGTATGTGGAAAATCAGTTAAAATACAAGGTCCTCCCGGGCATTTCCGGAAACAAGAGGTCGGTTCAAATTACCCGTTGGGTAGGGGAGGAGGCACTTGTGGATGAGTGATAACAGGATTCTCACCCAGGAGGAAATTCAGGCGTTAGTTAATGGAGGTTTGTCGGAAGAAGATGAGGGCGGCACCGGGAATGGTAATGATAGGGAAAAAGTAAACAACACTAACGTGCCTGGGATTGAACTTTACGGATCTGTTCAACCAGAGGAAAGAGGCAGAGGGAAAGAACCCCGCAGCCATCCAGGGGCTAACCTGGATCTGGTTTTGGATATGCCTCTGGAAATTTCCGTTATACTGGGCAGCAGAAAAATAGATATAAAAAGCCTTTTAGAGGTCAGTTCCGGTACCTTAATAGAGCTGCAAAAAAAACTGGGAGATTCTGTGGAGATTTACACCAACGGAAAACTGTTGGCCCGGGGAGAAATTGTTTCCATGGATGAAAATTTTGGTGTCCGCATCAAAGAGATTGTAAAGCCCGTGGAAAGATTGCGAGCTCTTAAAAGTCAGTAAAAGCTATAAATACCGGGAGGAGCGGGGACATGGTTTCTGATAATAATAAAACTAACATTTTAAAAGAAGAGGAAATGGATGCTCTAAGGGAGGTTGGAAATATCTCCATGGGTTCAGCGGCTACTGCCCTTTCTACTCTGCTGGACAAAAGAGTAAGCATTACTACTCCCACACTATCTATCACCACTCCGGAGGAATTGAGGAAAAATTATCCACTTCCCTGTGTGGTGGTGCAGGTGGATTATAAAGAGGGACTTGAGGGGCAAAATTTATTAATTATACAGGAGCAGGATGCCAGGCTTATCGTGGGGCAGATGATGGGGGAATTTGCGGATCAGCTTCCCGAAGAGATGGGGGAGATGCATCTCAGCGCAGTAAGCGAGGCCATGAATCAGATGATGGGGGCCTCCTCTACGGCCATGGCGGAAATGTTTAATATGGCCATTGACATATCCCCTCCCAGGTCTCTTTATAAAAATTTACAGGATGACTCCTCTGAGCTGGATGAAATCGGGGAAAATTCGGAAATTGTCAAGATTTCTTTCCGGATGGAAATTAGTGATTTAGTGGACAGTGAATTAATTCAACTGGTC
>SKNC01000110.1 GCA_007120745.1 Bacillota bacterium | reverse complement strand
TTCTTAATTAATTTTTATTATTATAATTATATTGCACTCGCCTGATAAACGTTCGTTTGTAATTTTTCCTTCTCCAGGCAGCAGGACCTTAAAGAACCCCTGCATCATGCAGGGGTTCTTTGGTTTGACTAAATTACAATTTATGTTTATTAATAAAGTCTTTTAATATTTCAGCAAGATTTGGACTGCCCACTTCATTTAGTTCATAGTGTACGCGGGTGGAAGGCTTGTTAATATGAATGATCCTGGTCAAATCAATGGGTGTGCCAATAATGACAGAATCACAGTCAGTTTTATTGATTGTTTCTTCAAGGTCTTTTAATTGTTGTTCGCCATAGCCCATGGCAGGCAGGAGAATACCAATATCCTTATAAATTTCAAAAGTCTCTTTAAGTTTGCCTACTGTATAAGGCCGGGGATCTACGAACTCCTCTGCTTCAAAGCGCTGCGCTGCCACTGTTCCTGCACCCAATGTCATTTCTCCATGGGTCAGGGTTGGCCCATCCTCTACAACCAGAACTCTTTTCCCTTTAATTAAGTCAGGATTATCTACGGTAATCAAAGATTCAGCCTTAATTATCGCAGCATCCGGATTTGCATTCTTGATATTTTGTTCTACTTTTAGTATCGATTCAGCATCAGCGCTGTCAATTTTATTAATAATTGCCGCGTCTGCCGTCCTTAAATTAACTTCACCCGGATAGTATCTGAATTCGTGACCTGGACGGTGTGGGTCCAAAACAGCAACAGCTAAATCGGGCTTGTAAAATGAAAAATCATTATTTCCGCCGTCCCAAACGATTACATCGCAGCCGTCTGGATCCTGTTCAGCTGCCCTTAAGATAGCTTCATAATCAACCCCGGCGTAAATAATATTCCCCCGGATAATATGAGGCTCGTATTCTTCCATTTCTTCAATAGTACAGTTATGTGTTCTCAAATCTTCTAAATTGGCAAATCTTTGGACTTTTTGAGCATTAAGGTCGCCATAGGGCATCGGGTGCCTGACTGCCACCACCTTAAGATTATGAGCCATTAAAAGCTCTATAATTTTTCGTGATGTCTGGCTTTTTCCGGCGCCGGTTCTGACGGCACATACGGATATTACGGGTTTATTGCTTTTTAGCATGGTGTAATCAGGCCCTAAGAGCTTAAAATCAGCACCTGAGGCGTTAACAACTGCACTTATACCCATCAGAGCTTCATAGCTTACATCACTGTAAGAAAAAACGCATTCATTCACCTTCATATCTTTAATCAATTCCGGGAGCTTTTCTTCAGGATATATAGGAATTCCTTCCGGGTACAGACTGCCTGCCAGCTCAGGTGGATACTTTCTATTATCTATATCCGGTATTTGAGCGGCTGTAAAAGCCACTACCCTGTAATTCTCATTGCCCCGATAGTATGTATTAAAATTATGAAAATCTCTTCCTGCCGCTCCTATAATTATGACATTCTTTTTAGCCATTTCGATCCTCTCCTTTGAGTATCAATTATTTAACAGCCATATTCTACACCACAAAACAACACTTTTCAACAAATAATGTTCTATGGGGAAGAACCACCCGGCAGGCAGCAGGTTCTTCAGCTATTCCCTGTATTACTTTTTGCTCATAACAATCGAGACATCCAAGTTAAACTTTACCCAAGATCATACTGACTCAGTTATTTTGACATGTCAGCTTAAATATTCCTCATTTTGTTTCTGAATCTTCCTGGCTTTTTCCAAATATTTTTTTACCTGCCTGGGGGAAGTTCCTCCCCTTATATTTCTTGAGCCTACTACCTGGTAAGGGTCCAGACAGGTCAAGGCTTCTTTATCAAATAAGGGGGAAAAATAATGCAGTTCCTCCAGGGTGAGACTACTTAAAAGCTTTCCTTTATCCAGGCAGTAGGCTACCAGTTCGCCGATAACCCTGTGAGAATCTCTAAATGGTATCCCCTTTTTCACCAGATAATCGGCCAGGTCGGTAGCCGTAGAAAAGTCTTCCGATACTGCCTTCCCCATATTACTTCCCCGCACCTTTATTGTTTTCACCAGGGGGGCTAAAACCTGGAGGCAGTTTTCTACCGTGTCCACCGTGTCAAAAAGCCCTTCCTTATCCTCCTGCATGTCTTTATTGTAAGTCAGGGGCAGAGATTTCATCATCGTAAGCAGGGAAATCAGGTTTCCATAAACCCTCCCCGTTTTCCCCCTGACCAGTTCGGCCACGTCAGGATTTTTTTTCTGGGGCATGATGCTGCTCCCGGTGCAGAAGGAATCATCCATTTCAATAAAGTTGAATTCTGAACTGGACCAGAGAATCAAGTCTTCACATAAACGGCTCAGGTGCATCATAAGGACAGCAGAATTGCTCAAATACTCCAGGACAAAGTCCCGGTCGCTCACCGCATCCATACTGTTTTCGTAAATATCCCCAAAACCTAAGAGTTCGGTGGTATATTCCCGGTCGATAGGGAAAGAGGTTCCTGCCAGGGCTCCAGCCCCTAAAGGCATTATATCCGCTCTTTTATAGCTGTCCTTGAAACGACAGGCATCCCTGCTCAGCATGGAAAAATAGGCCATAAGGTGATGGCTGAATAAGACAGGCTGAGCCCTCTGCAGGTGCGTGTAACCGGGCATTATGACCTCCAGGTTGTTTTCCGCCAGCTCAATCAGGGATTTTTGCAGGTGAGAGATCAGCCTTACCGTGTTGATTATTTTCTTCTTCAAGTAAAGGTGCATATCCAGGGCTACCTGATCATTGCGGCTCCTGGCTGTGTGGAGCTTGCCCCCCAGCGGGCCGATCTTTTCGATGAGACGTTTTTCTATGTGCATGTGAATGTCTTCCAGCTCCGCTTTGAACTCAAGACTTCCCTGCTGGAGTTCCTTTCTTATTTCCTCCAGCCCTTTTATAATTTCTTCCGATTCCCCAGGGTTCAATATTCCAGTTTTAGCCAGCATCCTGCAGTGGGCGATACTGCCGGTGATATCCTCTTCAGCCAGGCGGCAGTCAAAGAATATGGATGCGGTAAAATCCTCCACAATTTTTTCCGTGTCCTTTTGAAACCTTCCACCCCAGGGCTTCATTACTTTTCCTCCCTTATTTGTGAATCCAGCAGCCCCTGTGCCACCATGGGTAAGCCAAAACAATTTATGAATCCCCCGGCATCCCTGTGGTCAAGTTCTCCCTTCTCAAAAGTGGCCAGGTCTTCCCGGTAGAGGGAATACTGCGACTTCCGGCCTACTACGCTGCAGGTACCCTTGTAGAGCTTAACCTTAACGGTGCCGGTAACCAGTTCCTGGGTACTATTAATGAAAGCATCCAAAGCTTTTCGCAGGGGTGAAAACCACTGGCCGTCATAAAGCAGTCGGGCATACCTGGGAGAGACCAGCTCCTTAAAGTGCATGGTTTCCCGGTCCAGGGTTATAGATTCAAGATCATGGTGCGCTAAGAATAAAACGGTCCCTGCTGGAGTTTCATACACACCCCTGGATTTCATACCGATGATGCGATTTTCCACCAGGTCCCTTCTACCCACTCCGTGGGAGCCTGCCAGCATATTGAGCCTTTGAATTAGTTCTACCGGGGGCAGTTCTTCCCCATTTATTTTTTTAGGTTCGCCCTTCTCAAAGTATAGATCCAGGTAGAGAGGTTCATCCGGTGCCTTTTCTGCCGGTACTGTGAGAATAAACATATCCTCATCAGGCTGGCAGTAGGGATCCTCCAGGATCCCCCCCTCATAGCTCGTGTGCCAGAGATTGCGGTCAATGCTGTAGGGCTTCTCTCGGGTTACCGGGACAGGTATCCCTTTTTTTTCCGCGTAATCTATGGCTTCTTCCCGGGAATTGATTTTCCACTCCCTCCAGGGCGCAATAATTTTTAACCCTGGATTTAAATATTTAGCCATTAACTCAAAGCGAACCTGGTCGTTTCCTCTTCCGGTACAGCCGTGGGCTACAGCATCTGCCCCTTCTTTTTCAGCTATCTCTACCATTCGTTTAGCAATAATGGGACGGGCGACACAGGTTCCCAAAAGGTATTTCCCCTCATAAATCGCGTTGGCTTTGAGGGTGGGCAAAATAAAGTCAGTCACCAGTTCTTCCTTCAGATCTTCAATATATATTTTGGAGGCTCCTGTATTCAAGGCCTTTTCCCGGAGCCCCTCCAGTTCTTCGGCCTGTCCAACGTCGGCGGCCATGGCGACAACCTCACAGTCGTACTGTTCAATGAGCCACTTAATAATAATGGAAGTATCCAGACCTCCCGAATATGCTAATACTACTTTCAAAATTTCCACTCCTTTACTTTAATATGCTGTATTTTACTTTCAACTTGGAAGCACTCCAAGGAAGCGGGGACGATTCTAATGCTTCCCTTTCAGTACGTCATTGTGCTGCAAAGAAGCTGGAAACGTCAGTCCTATTTTAAACGTGGGACAAGGGGACAGGTCCCTTGTCCCTCCTTATCATCACTTATCTTTATCTATTTTTATCTTTGTGGGACAAGGGACCTGTCCCCTTGTCCCTTTATTCTCCCATTACCAGTGCCAGGACTGCCTTCTGGGCATGGAGGCGGTTTTCCGCCTGGTCCATAACCACTGATTGAGGTCCTTCTATGACCTCATCGGTTATTTCCTCATCCCGGTGCGCCGGCAGGCAGTGAAGGACCACGGCGTCTAATTTTGCCTGCTTTAATAGCTCCTGGTTCAGCTGATAGAGCTTAAATATCTTCAGCCGCTGCTGGTGCTCCTCCTCCTGTCCCATGCTGGCCCAAACATCTGTGTATACCACGTCGGCATTGTTGAGGGCTTCCTTTGGGCTGTTGGTAACAATGATTTCGCTGTCCGACAGCAAACGGCTCTGTCGTGCCCAATCTACCACCTGCTCATCAGGTTCATAGCCGGCTGGACAGGCCACGGAAGCACTCAGGCCCACTTTGGCACAGGCCAGAATTAAAGAATGGGCCACATTGTTGCCATCCCCCAGGTAGGCCACCTTTAATCCCTGAAAATTTCCTTTATGTTCCCGAATGGTCAGTACGTCCGCCAGGGCCTGGCAGGGGTGATATGTATCGGTGAGCCCGTTAATCACGGGAATATCCGCATAATGGGCCAGTTCTTCCACCTCTGCATGGGAAAAGGTGCGAATCATAATCCCCTCCAGGTAGCGGGCCAGCACCCGGGCTGTATCTTTGATAGGTTCACCCCGTCCCATCTGCAGGTCCTGGGGATTTAAAAACAGGGCATATCCCCCCAGCTGCCACATGGCCACTTCAAAGGAAATCCGGGTCCGGGTGGAAGCCTTCTGAAAGATCATGCCCAGGGTTTTTCCCTTAAGCAGTGGATGAAACTTTCTTTCTTTATTCTCTTTTTTTAACTTTCCCGCCAGGTCCAGCACTTCAAAAATCTCGCTGGAACTCCAATCCTTTAGAGTTAATAAATCCTTT
>SKNC01000027.1 GCA_007120745.1 Bacillota bacterium | reverse complement strand
TTTCTTTTAAAGAATGAATAATGCAGTACTTGCATCCTAAATCCAGCAGGGCCACATGGGTCCCCTTCCCTTCAATAACATAGGGGTTTTTTGTAGTTGCTGTTCTCACGTGGTCTACATCTGAAAGACTGGGAACTTTTGCTGCCTTTTCTGCCAATGATTGGTCCGATTCCTCTTCCCGGGTAGAGATAATGCCTCTCATGGTTCCTTGTTTGCGGAGATGCCTGGTCAGTGACCGGGTATCGATACCGGAAATACCAATAATTTTTTGGTCTTTCAGATACTCGGAAATGTTAAAATCAGCCTGCCAGTGATTAGGGTAATCACAGTACTCCCGGACAATCAATCCGTTGATTAACGGTTTTTTTGACTGAAAGTCGTAAGGATTGATGCCATAGTTGCCAATCAGCGGATATGTCAGTACAACGATCTGTCCGCAGTAGGATGGGTCGGACATAATTTCCTGGTATCCGGTCATTCCCGTATTAAATACTACTTCCCCGCCTTTTTCTCCCTGGTATCCAAAACTTTGACCTGCATAAATCTTACCGTCTTCTAAAACCAGCCTGGCGTTCATAATTTCCCCTCCCAGATAAAAAATCCTCAACCCCGATCGGTTAAGGATGAACGTATACCACCGGACAACAGCATGCCGGCACTGTTTACCCCTTCTCAGCCTCTCGGGACTGGGTTAAAGGTGAATCTTACATTTTTACAATATTACCACATTAAAAAAAATATAGCAAAGCTTGTTTTGGCTCTATATTTGGCAAAAACCGAAGCATTTTTAAGATAAGAAAAGCAGTTTCGTTAAATGAAAACATTTTTCCAAATTACATATAATTTCATAATACAAAAACATGTTTTAAATAGTAAAATTTATGTTGACGGGAACCAATAACTTGTTGTAAAATTAATTTAATAAAAAAAGCACAAGCACAAAGGAGTAGAAAACGGGCAGAGCAGCCTAAAGCGATGCCTTGAATTGTAACTCAGGGCTGCTTTACTTTCAGGGGGGTGAAGGATTTGGATTCATATAGAATATTTTTAGCCGGGCCTTCCGAAGATATTAATCAATACATACCGGTAATCAATTCTACGGGACACAAAGTGGTTGGTTTATCCACCAACAGTGCAGAAACATTAAGACAGGTAAAAAGTATCAATCCTGATTTAGTGATTCTGGATACATCAGAGTCTTGGGCGGAGTTTATGGAGCTAGCCCAAATTATTTTTGAAGACGGATCCCCGGTATTTTTACTGATTAAGTATCCTCAGAAAGATAGGATTGGTAAGCCGGGAGACAAAAATTATTTTCCATTCATTATTAAACCAGTAGGTGAGGAGGTGCTGCCATTAATAATCGATATGGCGGTAAGTTCATACAGAAGCATTAGAAAGTTGGAGGAAGAGGTAAAGAGATTAAGAGTAGAACTGGTATCCCGTAAGGTGATAGAAAAAGCTAAAGGGATTATCATGGAAACCATGGGGCTGACTGAAAGGGAAGCATTCCGCCGTATACAAAAGCAGAGTATGAACAAAAGGGTTTCCATGAGAAAAGTTTCCGAAGCCATCATTCTGGCAACGGAAATGGATGAAAAGGTTAAATGAAACAGCCATTATAACTAATTTTATACGGGAACGATGAAGTTCAAAGCTCAGGCAAAGACGCCCGAAACCAGCGTGAAATATACGCTGAGTTGAGGCGTTTTATTTATTTTGGTGGGTATATCCATCAGGGTGGATGGCCTTGACTATACCCGGCCATAAAAAAAAGGAGGAATACCAATGAAGGCTCAAAACAAAAGTGATGTGTTGAAAATTGCAAAGGAATTGAATGTAAAGTTTATCCGGCTGCAGTTTACAGATATTTTCGGGGTGCAGAAAAATGTAGCCATACCGTCGGATCAGCTGGAAAAAGCGTTGGAAGGGGAAATGATGTTTGACGGTTCATCCATTGAGGGCTTTGTAAGGATTGAAGAATCCGATATGTATTTAAGGCCTGACCCCACTACCTTTACCCTGTTTCCCTGGAGGCCCAGAGAAGGGGCCGTAGCCCGTCTAATCTGTGATGTTTATAATCCCGACGGCACCCCCTTTGCCGGGTGTCCCCGGTGTAATTTACAGAGGGTTTTAGAAGAAGCCTCTGATAAGGGGTATGTTATGAATGCCGGCCCCGAAGCGGAGTTTTTCCTCTTTATGAAGGATGCCGAGGGTCGTCCCACGGTAAATACGCATGACCTGGGCGGCTACTTTGATATGACCCCGGTGGATCTGGCGGAAGATGCCAGGAGGGAAATGGTTCTGACCCTGCAGGATATGGGATTTGAAATAGAAGCTTCTCACCATGAAGTGGCAGAAGGACAGCATGAAATTGACTTTAAATATGATGAAGCTCTCATTACCGCAGACCACCTGGCGACCTTCAAATTCGTGGTAAGGACAGTGGCTTACCGTCATGGGCTGCATGCCACCTTTATGCCCAAACCCATATTCGGTATCAACGGCTCCGGAATGCATACCCACCAGTCGCTGTTTAAAGATGGAGTCAACATATTCTATGATGAAGATGCACCGCAGCAGTTAAGCAAAGAGGCACTCTACTACATCGGCGGCCTTTTGAAGCACGCCCGGGCATTTACGGCGGTTACCAACCCTACAATTAACTCCTATAAGAGGCTTGTTCCCGGATATGAGGCTCCGGTTTACCTGGCCTGGTCCGAGAGGAACCGCAGTCCTTTAATTCGGGTTCCCGCC
Source organism: Bacillota bacterium (assembly GCA_007120745.1). Classification (GTDB taxonomy): domain Bacteria; phylum Bacillota; class Dethiobacteria; order SKNC01; family SKNC01; genus Contubernalis. The sequence continues at coordinate 2,740 of SKNC01000027.1, read as the reverse complement.
AGAAGAGAAGAGGGCACCCGGGTGGAACTGCGGAGTCCCGACCCCACCTGCAACCCATACCTGGCCCTGGCAGTAATGCTGAAAGCCGGTATGGATGGAATCAACAACGAGATTGAACCTCCCGCTTCTGTGGAAAGAAATATTTACAACCTGACTCCAGAAGACCTGGTGGAGCTGGGGATTAAGAGTCTTCCAGGTACTTTGGATGAAGCCCTGGATGAACTGGAAAATAATAAAGTGATTCAGGATGCTTTAGGGGAACACATTTACGATCGATTCCTGACCGCCAAGAGAATAGAAAGTAAAGAGTTTGCCATAAGTGTTCATCCCTGGGAGCTGGATAGGTATCTGGCCAAGTTTTAACTGTTAAATTACTTTTAAGGTATGTATTTTAAGAAAAGTGAAAAGAACAGTTGGCTTTATCACTGACTGTTCTTTTCATTTAACTTTTTTCATTCAATTGGAGTAATTTTTCTTTACAAGATCAAGGAGGTGATAGAGCACCGGGTTTCATACAAAGATGTAAATTGAAGCAAAGAAGCTTCCTCTAAGGTATAAGATGCAGCATCACTGAATCAATGAAATGTATTTTGGATTAAAATTTACCTGAGGAGGTAAGCAAAATGGATCATATTATGATTATTGATACCGTATGGGTACTGCTGGCAGCTTTTTTAGTATTTTTAATGCAGGTGGGTTTTGCCATGGTGGAAATTGGTTTCACCCGGGCAAAGAATTCCCTTAATATTTTAATGAAGAATGTTGTTGACTGCTGCACCGGGGCAATTGTTTACTTTGTTGTGGGGTTTGCCATTATGTTTGGTGATTCCATCGGTGGTTTTATAGGAAGCAGTGGGTTTTTCCTTTCGGGGGCCGAGAATTTTGACTTTGGGGTACCTACCCTGGCTTTCTGGGTATTTCAGGCGGTGTTCGCAGCGACAGCCGCTACCATTGTTTCCGGAGCAGTGGCAGAGAGGATGAAATTTTCAGCATACATCCTTTCAACGATTTTAATGACAGCGTTGATTTATCCCATTGTAGGTCACTGGGTTTGGGGCGGCGGATTTCTGGAGGAACTAGGGTTTATGGATTTTGCCGGTTCTACTGTCGTACACTCTGTAGGTGCTTTTGCTGCCATGGTGGGAGCATATATGGTAGGACCCCGGACAGGAAAATATAACGGCAAAGGGGAAGTGAATGCAATTCCAGGCCATAATATCCCACTGGGAGGGTTTGGTGTATTCATCCTCTGGTTCGGGTGGTTTGGCTTTAACGGCGGCAGCACCATTGCTGCCTCGGATCCCGATCTTATTGCCAGCATAATTGTGATAACTTTACTGGGAGCAGCTGGTGGAGCTGTGGGGTCTATAATATTTACCTGGATTCGTTACGGCAAGCCGGACCCCAGTTTAATTTTAAACGGAATTTTAGCCGGGTTGGTAGGTATTACCGCCGGGGCCGATGTGTTTGATCCCCTGGGTTCTCTGGTGGTAGGGTTTTTCGCAGGCATAGTAATGATTCTTGCGGTGGAATTGTTCGATAAGGTAATCAGAATTGATGACCCGGTGGGTGCAATCTCCGTTCATGGTGCAGCCGGAGCTTTTGGAACCATCTGTGTAGGATTGTTTGCTGTGGGGGATGGACTGTTCTACGGCGGAGGTGTTTCTCTGGTGATTGCCCAGATTATTGGTGTAGCAGCCGTGTTTGCCTGGACGGTAACAACCGCGGGAATTGGTTACTTTATAATAAGCAAAATTGTGGGTGGTATCAGGGTTACCCCGGAAGAGGAAAAAGAAGGATTGGACATTGGGGAACATGGGATTCGCGCTTACAACATAATCGTTGGGAACAAAGCCAGCTAAAAAAGACTATGAGAACAGGAGGTGCAGGTAATGAAAAAAGTAGAGGCTGTTATTCGGCCAGAAACCTTTGAAAGTGTAAAAGATGCCTTGACCCGGCAGGGCCTGGCCAGCATGACCGTAACCCATGTTACCGGATGTGGACTTCAGGGAGGTAAGACTGAATACTACCGGGGAAGCAAATATACCGTTAATTTGCTTCCCAAAGTAAAAATTGAAATGGTGGTCCAGGATGAGAAGTTGGAAACATTAATAAATTTAATCGTAGAAACCGCCCGAACCGGTCAAATAGGAGACGGTAAGATATTTGTTTATGATGTGCAGGACGCTGTTCGAATCAGAACCGGTGAAAAGGGAGAGAAAGCCATATAAAAAAGCAGGTTACCTAAGTAACCTGCCTGGATATTAAAAAAATAGTAGAATGTGACTGCGGCAGTGGAGACGTCCCCGCTGCCGCAATAGTGTAAACATAAATATAGACACTGTAAAGCTGCCCCGGCTAAAGCTGGAGGCAGCTCCTTTTACTTGCCTGAAAGGGATTTCAATATATGCTTTGAACCCTTGAGAAGGCTTTTGGTACTCTTGGAGGCCAGGCTTAAAAATCCTTTATTTTTTTCTAGCACATCTTTCAGAGAACCCACCATATAATCAATCTGTTCATAGGTGACATTCAGGGGGGGCTCCAACCGAATTACATTAGGATTGTTAAAGGTATAGGCAACAATAATACAGTGGCGATTTAAAAGCTCACCGGTTATCAGGGCTCCGGTAAAATCCATGGAAAGGTTTTTTACAAGCCCGCCGGTTAATTTATTCAGGGCACCTTCAGTAGAATGGAATTCAAGTCCAATTAAAAGCCCCCTGCCCCGCACATCTTTGAC
>SKNC01000084.1 GCA_007120745.1 Bacillota bacterium | reverse complement strand
GGTGACTTTAAAAGCAGTCTTTTTGATGGTTTCCGCTAAAATTCCGAATTCTGTCCCCTTTACCCGTTCCACGGCGCACTTCACTACCCCAGGGCCGCTGACCCCTACATTGATCACGCACTCCGGTTCGCCTATTCCATGAAAGGCCCCGGCCATGAAGGGGTTGTCCTCGGGCACATTGGCAAAGACCACCAGTTTGGCACAGCCTAAGCCATCCCGGTCTTCGGTGAGCCGGGCGGTTTCTTTAATCACCCTGCCCATGGTGTATACGGCATCCATGTTGATTCCAGCCTTTGTAGTAGCCACATTCACCGAGGAGCAAACAGTTTCAGTTCCGGATAGGGCTTCGGGAATAGAATCTATTAAAACCCGGTCTCCGGAGGTAAATCCCTTGTGGACCAGGGCAGAAAAACCCCCAATATAATTTACCCCTACGGTCCGGGCTGCCCGGTCCATGGCCTCGGCAAAGGGCAGGTAACTGGAAACCCCGCTGGCTTCCGCCACCAGGGATATGGGGGTTACCGAAATTCTCTTGTTAACAATGGGAATGCCGTATTCCCGGGCAATGTCTTCTCCGGTTTTCACCAGGTTCTCCGCCAGTCGGGTGATTTTATCATAAATGTTTGTACAGGCGGTTCGGCAGCTGGCATGGCTGCAGTCCCTGAGATTGATTCCCATGGTAACGGTCCGTATGTCCAGGTTTTCCTCCTGCACCATTTTAATGGTCTCCATAATTTCCTGTATGGTCAGCATTGTCTACACTCCTTCGATGGCATGCTTAGTTTCATTAAAAAGTAAGCTTAACAAAAGCTGTGGTATTTGTGACTAGATCCGGTGCATAAAGTTAAACACATCTTCGTGCTGGGCATCGATGCGAACACCAATCACCTTGCCCTTGGCATTGAGAAGCTCCTTCAGGGTAGCCAGGTCCACCTTGCTGTGTTCCATGTCTGCCACTAAAACCATGACCAGGAATTCCTGCAGAGTGGTCTGGCTGATATCTAAGATATTTATATTGTTGGCTGAAAGCACTCCGGTCACGCCGCTGATGATTCCTACTTTGTCCGGTCCCATTATGCTGACAATAATTCGGTTTCCCCTGGGGTTTTCACTCAATTCAGACATTTTTTAAATCTCTCCTTTATATAAAGAATGCGGATATAATCTAATTTAAAAAGTAAATAAAGATATAAACTCATTCTTCAAATATCCGCAATCTTCCTGCTAAAGTTTATTTACATGTATTAATCCTTATAATATCCTGTAGGCCATTAAGTTATATCAAAGGCAGGGTAAATGTGAAGCTAGTGCCTTCCCCCAACCTGCTCTCAGCCCAGATTTTGCCCCCATGTTCCTCAACGATGTGCCTGCAGATGGCTAAGCCCAGTCCAATTCCCCCATAATCCTTGGAACGGGATTTTTCCCGGCGGTAGAAGCGGTCAAAAAGATGTGGAAGGTCCTCTTCAGGAATTCCAGCGCCGTTGTCCCGGATTTGGATTCTGAGTAAACTAACCTTAATCTCAGCCTCTACTACTACTTTCCCTTTTTCTCCTTCCACATACCTCATTGCATTTTGTAAGATATTATCAATTACCTGGGATATCCTGTGTTCATCGGCCATTATTTTAACAGATGGCAGAGGCCTCTTCACCACCAGTTCCACCGGGTGACCGGCAAAATCAAACTCCGCGGTTTCCAAAATATTTTCCAGCATCAGCCGGCTGTCAACCTCTTTCAATTCCATGGACAGGTTGCCCAGCTCCAGCTGGGAATACTGAAAAAGGTCATCAATTAAATGGTCCAGTTTGCTGGTTTTGTCCCGGATAACCGCCAGGTATCGCTGAAACATCTCCGGGTCTTTTACAATGCCGTCCTGCAGTCCTTCCACATAGCCTTTGATAGAAGCAATGGGGGTGCGAAGGTCATGGGAAATAACCGCCACCAGCTCTTTACGGGAGCGGTCATACGCCTCCTGTTTTTCCAGGGACTCTTTTAAGTCCTGTCTCATGGTGTCAAAAGCCCGGCACAGGCGGCCCAGCTCATCATCTTTTCGGTAACTTATCTCAAAGTCCAGGTCCCCCCGGGATATGCTGTCGGTGGCCTGACCCAGTTCTTTTAAAGGAACCAGTATGCCTCCGGAAATGATTCTGGAAAAATAATATATCAAGAGCACCAGCAGGGCAAGGCCAATCACCAGGCCTGTTATGACAGAAAACAGGATTCGGTATATAACCTCCTGGGAGACCATTTCTGTTAAATCAAAGCTCATTACCGCCGTAGCCAATACCTGCCCCTCCACCACTACCGGATAGCTGGATTTTTGTATGTCGGGATCCTGTGTGTGGTCCTCCTGAAGTCCGGCCAGCACGGCAGCATTTAACTGTTTGCGGCTCAAAGAATTTTCCCTGCTTTTAGAATCAAACAAAACTCTGCTCTCATGGTCCAGTATCTGCAGCCGCTCGTGTTCCTCCAGCAGGGGGTCGACAATTTTACTAAACCGATCATAATCATTTATATGTGGAAAATTTTCCGCTGCCGCACTTACCACCAGAGCCTGCTGATCTTCTTTTAAGGCAATTCTCTGCATCTCCGGGTTACTTACCACCATAATGTTAAATAAGACATATATAAAAGTAGCGGCCATAACCAGGGGAATTAGAAATATCAGGATAAATGCTGTGATTAATTTTGAGCGCAGCCCTAATTTCATGATTTCCCTCCCGTAAATTTATAGCCTACTCCCCATATGGTTTTGATAAACACTGGTTTTGCCGGGTCCGGCTCCAGCTTTTCCCGGATTCTTCGTATATGAACCGTAACCGTGTTGATATCTCCGTAATCACTAAAGCCCCATACATTGTCAAAAATTTGATCCCGGGTCAGAACCTGGTCAGGATTTTGAGCCATGTATCTTAATAATTCAAACTCTTTGGCAGAAAGAATAACACTTTTCCCGGCCATGGTCACCCCATAGCCCTTCAGGTCAATTTCCAGGTCACCAAACTGGAGCTTCTCCTTTTTATCCAACCCGGCTGAAAAGCTGGTAAACCGGCGCAGCTGCGCTTTAACCCGGGCTACCATCTCCCCTGGGCTGAAAGGCTTGGTCATGTAGTCGTCCGCTCCCAGTCCCAACGCCAGTATCTTATCTACGTCGCTTTTTTTGGCGCTTATCATCAATATGGGAATGTTGGATTCCTCCCGGATAATGCGGCAGACCTCGGTACCGTCCATTTTTGGAAGCATGATGTCCAGCACCGCCAGCTGAGGTTTCTGTTCCCTGAAGCAGTTTACCGCTTCTTCGCCGTCAAAAGCCATAAATACTTCATATCCCTCTGCCCTGAGATAATCCCGAATCAATTGGGCGATTTCTTTTTCGTCATCCACTACCAGTATCTTTTCCTGCATTGAACCCATCACCTGCTTTATTTTTGTACTCCTATTTTAACACAGTATAGACCGGCTTTAATTATATTTATCATATGAAAGATTTGAAAAAGCTATAAAAATCTATGGGTTTGCTTGATTATTTCACTTGTATTCTAAGGGTCAGGCTTTAATAAATTCTCCTTTATTATAAAAATATATTGAAATAATTGGGAAACCATCAGGGTCAGACATACTGAAAGTAAATAATTCAATATTTCAAGCCTGACCCCCGTTTACCTGTTAATACTGTATGTCTTTTTTCTTAAAGGTGATGTAGTTAATCACTGCAAATACCATCATGTAAGCTCCCACCACAGCCAGTTTGCCCAGCAGTTCCCACCCGTTCAATGGGGCCAGAGCCATGGTGCCGATAAAATAGTAAGTGTTTAATATAGCCGGCTGAAGCCTTTCAATAAAGCCCCCGGTAAACAGCAGCATGAAGTGTATCCCTATGGCCGCTCCAATGGCCACGCCGCTGTTAGCAAATATCATGGAGAAAAACAGGACAACAAAGGCATAAGCGATGAAAGGAATCAGGGTCAGGAGATAGAATCCCAGGGTTTGGGTGATGCTTTCTACCATAAACATCTGCTCCCCGATGATAACCTCCTGCTCCCAACCAAAAATCAAGGTCCCTGCGGCATATCCCCCCACCAGGGCAACAGCCATCAGGGCTGCCACCATAACCACCGCGGCCACCATTTTCCCAAAAAGCAGTTCTCCCCGGCTGATGGGCCTTAAAAGCGGCAGCTTCAAAGTGCCGTCCCTGTATTCATCAGCAATTAAACCCACCAGGAGCACTACCAGCATAATGGGAAGAATCGTGTCTACCAGGTTGCTCAAAAGGAATACCGGGAATATTTGGCCGTCCATGTGCAGCTTGTGTGCTTCCTCCATACTGTTCATTACATTAATCCCCACTGCCATCATAAGGCTGAGTCCTATGAGAATTAAAAAGGTTACAGGCACTTTCCTGCTGGTAAACAGTTTAAACAGTTCGAACTTTATCACTCTAAGCAATTTGACTCCCTCCTTCGGTTAAATTAATGAAATAGTTTTCCAGGCTTTGGTTTTCCGGTATCACATACTGGACCGGTACATCACTGGACACCAGCTTTTGAATTAATTTTTCAGAATATCCTTTATCTACTTTCAACCGAATCCCCCGCTCCGTGCTGCTAAAATCCCGGGCGAACCCTGTACTTTGAAGCACCTTTACCGCCTTTTCCCGAGAAGTGGTAACAATTTCTACTGCTTCATAATCTTTCTGTAAAAGTTCCTTAACACTACCCTGGGCCAGTTTTCTCCCCTCTTTTAAAATTCCCAGTTTATTGCATATTTGCTCCACCTCATGCAGCAGGTGGCTGGAGATGAAAAAGGTGATGTCCTGTTCCAGGGAAAGCTGGACTATCATTTCCCGGATTTCCTTCATCCCCTGGGGATCCAGACCGTTGGTGGGTTCATCCAGAATCACTACCTCCGGTTGGTTCAGCAGGGCCATGGCAATTCCCAGCCTCTGTTTCATCCCCAGGGAGTAGCTGCTCACCTTATCCCTGCCGCGATTTTTCAAGCCCACCATTTCCAGTACTTCCTCCACCCTACCGGGGGGCAGGTGGGAATACAGCCCCGCCATCAGCTGTAAGTTCTTATATCCGCTGTAACCCTGAAAAAACTTAGGGGTTTCAACCACGGCACCCACTTTACCGATGGCCTTTTTAAAATCTTTTTGAACGTCATACCCGTTCAGGATTATGCTGCCCTGGTCCAGGCTGATAAGCCCTAAAATCATCCGGATTGTGGTGGTCTTACCGGAACCGTTAGGCCCCAGGAAACCAAAAATGTCTCCCCTCTCAACCGACAAATTCAGGCCGTCTATTACTTTTTTCTGGCCGTAAGACTTGTGCAGGTTTTCAATTTGCAAAACCACTTCTTTCTTCATCTAATTCGCCTCCAGTTTTCTATATAATTTATTATTGGTGTTCCATCAGCTTCAGTTACTATTATAAGTTCCGGTCCTTACACACCGCTTATAATTTTATTAACAAATTATTAATTCTAACCAGAATGGTATTT
>SKNC01000083.1 GCA_007120745.1 Bacillota bacterium | reverse complement strand
TTCCTCCGAAAGCGTAACCGGCGTGCTGTCGGGCTCTTTTGTAAGAATTTTTAATGCTGCCGCCAAAAGAGATACTGAATCCTTTTCATCCAGCAGCGTTACGGCCAAATCTTTGTATTGACGCAGATCCTCTTGATCTACAGTTTGGATTAATTTATCCATGGCAATCTGCTGCTGTCCTTCCAGAGCTTCACTTGTTGTAGGCACAGACTGCCGAAGAATTTTTCTTTTTGTAGTTTTTTCTATAATTTTAAGCTGGTGAATTTCCCGGGGAGTAACGAAGGTTGTGGCAATCCCGGCTTTTCCCAGGCGCCCTGTGCGTCCAACTCTGTGAACATACCATTCTGCATCTTGAGGAATATCAAAGTTGTAAACATGGGTAACCCCGCTGATGTCAAGCCCCCGGGCGGCTACATCGGTAGCCACTAAAATTTCCGTAGTCCCATTTTTAAAGTTACGCATTACGCTGTCCCGCTTTGCCTGGGTAAGGTCCCCGTGAATCCCTTCTGCAGTATACCCTCGTTTATTTAAAGCCTCGTTCAGTTCGTCCACCCGTCTTTTGGTCCTTCCAAAAATAATAGATAAATCCGGGGACTGTATGTCCAGCACACGGCATAAAACATCAAACTTTTGTCTTTCATGGACCTCAATATAGTACTGCTCCGTATTGGGAACGGTCACTTCTTTTGATTTTATCTTTATCAGTTCCGGTGTTTTCATAAAGCGCCGGGCTAGATTCTGTACCGTCTCAGGCATGGTAGCCGAAAAAAGCATGGTTTGATGGTCCGTGGGAATTCCTTCTAAAATTGTTTCAATATCCTCAATGAATCCCATATTAAGCATTTCATCCGCCTCGTCCAACACAACCATGGACACCTGCTGAAGTCGTATTGTTTTTCTCCTCATGTGGTCCATTAAACGGCCGGGTGTTCCTACAATAATTTGAGGCCTCTTTTTCAGTGCCTTGATCTGCCGGGTAATATCCTGTCCTCCGTAAACGGGTAATGACTTGATTCCTTTTATTTGTCCTATGGTGTTTATTTCTTCCGCCACCTGAACTGCCAATTCTCGAGTAGGGGTAACCACAAGCCCTTTAATGTCTTCTGTTTTCCGGTCTATCTGCTCAATCATGGGAATGGCAAAAGCTGCTGTTTTACCGGTACCTGTCTGCGCCTGCCCAATGATATCTTTCCCTGCCAGCACAGGCGGAATTGCCTGCTCCTGTATAGGGGTAGCAGCTTCAAACCCCATCTTTGATACCGCTTCTAGTAATGAACGGCTTAACCCCAACTCTTCAAAAATCTGCATAACTAATACTCTCCTTTTATCTATACTCTTTACTTTGTTTTCTCGAATCTTTATTATATTCTTCCTGTTTTTGCTTAAAATACCCGGGGGGCCTGTAAATTTTGTATCATCAAAATAAGGACATCTTCGGCATTCCCGAAAATGTCCTTATGAAAAATCCATTGTTTTTCTTAGAACTTTGTAACGTTAGCAGCCTGCAGTCCACGATTCCCTTCTACCACGTCAAATTCCACGTCTTGACCTTCGTCTAATGTCTTGAACCCATCCCCTTGAATAGCGGAAAAATGTACAAAAACATCTTCACCCTCTGTTCTTTCAATAAATCCATACCCTTTTTCTGAATTAAACCATTTTACTTTACCTATCATGTTATAGGCCTCCTTAAAAAAATTTGTTCAAAAAGCGAATAACATCATGCACCTTACGTCCTACCTTGTTTACTCAGAGGCCTAAAGATGGTGAAAATTTACTCAACTTTTTTACACTGCATATAACCATATCATATGTGGTGATGATTTGCAAGGAGTTTTTCTGTTTTTTGGAGTTTTTCTTTAAGTATTTTCTAAACTTCTGGCTTTACATGGGGAAGGCTCAAAACGTATTTTTAATCAGGCCAATGATTTTTAGTATTTTTTCATCACTTATGCTGCTGCTGACCGTAAGCCTGACATCATTGTTGATTTTTATGGTACGATAACCTTTTTTATAGTAATCCGTATCATAAGTATCATGAAATGAATGACTATCGGGCTTTAACCGCAGATGGGCAGGTTTTCCTGCGTCTTCTTCAGAAGTACGCAGGGTATCGCTCATTTCTTCAGTTTTTTCCAGGCACATTTCTTTAATTTCCAAAAGGGTTTTTGAGTTTATTAGTTTTTTTATTTCTTTTAACTTGTAATCGGTGTATACCCTTAACAATCTTATAGCTCTTATTTTATCGATTTCTGCCTCCGTAAATATTTTTTTGCCTTGTAGATTTATTTTAAACATGCTTTGATCAAAGGCATAATAATTTATAGTCCTTTTGGTAATTTTTTTGTCTCCTTCTTCTCTCAGCTTTTCCGCTGCTTCTTCAGCCGTATATCTTTTCTCCAAATCAATCAACTCCCTGGTTACACTTTACTGTAATTGTATCACTTTAGTGTAATCGTGGCAAGGGCATCAGCTGGTATCCATTGTATTTTAAGGGTTTTTTTAGTATGCAATTAAATACTTCCTGTTTTTTCAGAAATCAACCGGTTGATTTCTTCATCGGTCAGAGTAAATGGAAAGTAGAAATTGTGCCATTTTATTGCAGTGAAAAAGATTTTATTAAATATATATTTCCTTTATTAGAAATTTATGTTAATATTGTTGTATAACTTTGTAATACTTTGTTGAAAGGAGGAATTATGTGAAATCTACAGGCATTATCCGTAAGGTTGATGAGTTGGGGAGAGTTGTTATCCCCATTGAACTGAGAAGATTTATGGGCATACAGGAAAAAAATGCTATAGAAATATTTTTAGACTCAGATAGAATTGTTTTACAGAAGCATGAGCGGTCATGTATTTTTTGTGATAGCGAAGACGAGGTGAGGTATTATAAGAATAAATTAATTTGCCGGCATTGTTTACGGGATTTATAGTTTATTCTTTATGTAATCCCATTCTTTCCAGGTTTCAAAATAATTGATTTTTTAGTTTAATTGTATGAATAAGAGGCCAGATGGGCGTATCCCTTTGGCCTCTTATAATTTTTGAATAAAAAGCCCTGTTCTGCCATAAGTTTTAAAGCGAATAGATATATTATCGGGAGTTTTACGTAGAGGTGAACATGGTTGTTTGTTAAATTATACAGAAAGATTAGAAGAAACAAAAGAGATATTGCCGGGTTAGTCTGGACATCGTTAGCTGTCTTTTTTATCTTTATGATGGTTTATCACCCGATAGTTGTTTTTGAGGGTGCGGCGGAAGGATTAAAAGTCTGGTGGGAAATAATTTTTCCGTCACTGCTTCCTTTTTTTGTGGCGTCAGAACTTTTAATGAAGCTTGGATTTGTTCACTTTCTTGGAATTCTGCTGGATCCCATCATGAGACCTTTGTTTAATGTCCCGGGTTTTGGAGGATTCGTCCTGGTGATGGGACTGGTGGGAGGTTCTCCCACCAATGGGCTGTTGATATCAGAATTAAGAGAAAAGCAGTTATGCACAAGGTCAGAGGCTGAACGGCTCTTGTGTTTTACAAGTTTTGCCACGCCGCTGTTTATGATTAGTGCAGTGGCCGTGGGCATGTTGGGCTGCCCTGAGCTGGGAATCATTATTGCCGGAAGCCATTATTTGGCCAATATTATCATCGGCCTTGGACTGCGTTTTTATAAACACAATGAAGCAGGTACTTATTTTGATTCCGACTCTATATCCATAAAAAGGGCTCTTATTGCCATGGTTCTGTATCAAAGGCAGCAAAAACAAACCATTGGTAAACTGCTGAATGATGCCGTCACGTCTTCGGTTTTAAAGTTATTAAATATTGGCGGCTTTATTATCCTTTTTGCCGTGATCGTTCGGGTCTTTGCTCAACTAAGTTTGCTTGGCCTTATCTCCTCAGGGTTTGCGGTGCTTCTGGTTCCTTTAGGTTTTTCCGCAGAAATTGTATCCTCAATCGCCAGCGGTCTCTTCGAAACCACCATTGGTTCCACCACTGCCTCTGAAGCAGCGGTCACGGAATTACAGAAGGTAATCTCCATCGGTTTTATGTTAGGTTGGGGTGGCCTTTCCGTTCACGCTCAGGTGGCCAGCATGGTGGCCAAAACAGACATCGGCATGCGAATGTTCTTTGTCACCCGAATTGTTCACGCCTTTCTTGCCGCTGGATTAACCTGGCTGCTGTACCCCTCAAACCAGCATATCATAAACTTTACCTTACCTGCCATAGCCTCAACCTCCCGCTTTTACAGCTATTCAACACCACGGGTTATTTTGTATTTCTTTTTACTGGCTTTTTCTTTCCTCCTGTTACTGGTGCTATCCGCCATAATTCTTCAATGGGGAAAACAAATCTTGAGAAGGGTTCAAGCTCGTAAAAACAAGTATTTCTAACCCTGCTCCGGTGGCGTATCTTCGGGCAGCAGTTCCTGTGGAAGAATATCTTTTTCAATAAATAAAAGATAGAAGATTACCGACAATACTAAACCTGCGGCTCCTATACCGGTAAAAGTCAGCCGACTGCCATAATGCAGAAGAAAAGAAAAAGTGATGGGTGAGAGAGCACCTCCCAAAGACCTGGCGCTTCCGTAAATGGTTGTGGTTAATCCTCTTATATCCTTAGACTGAACAGATGTGCTTACGGTGTCAATGGCCGGCAGCATGATACCTGCCCCTACCCCAACAAGTAGTATAAGCGGCCAAAAAAGTAGAGAGTTAAATAGAAAGCCTAAAGCAACTGCACTCCCAGCTAATAACAGCATACCAACAGCGATAATAATTCGTGGATGAACCTTTTTGGAAATAAATCCAGCGGTTAATGTGGTGATCATCATGGCCACAGCCGGCAAAGCGATAATTACCCCCCGCAGCAATTTATTAATCTGCAGCTTTGTTCCCAAAAAGTCACTCATCCAAAACATGGTGCCAATCAGGATAAATATAGCCATAAATGCAGCTACCAGGCTCATCATCCTGGACCTGTTTTTAAAGAGCAGGAATGCTTCTTTATGTTTTTCCCATTCCACGTTCCTGTCCTGCTCAGGCTCTTTAATATATATCCAGGTAGCTGCAGCCACCGGAATTGCTACCAGGGGATAAATAAAAAAAACTGCCTTCCAGGAAAGCATGCCAATGGCTCCTCCCAAGACCGGACTTGAAACTTTTCCCAATCCGTTGGCTGTTTCCAAAAACCCTACCGCCTTATTTCTTTCAATACTCTGAAAGATATCACCAACCAACGCCACACTTAAAAACATAGGGGTGGCGGAACCTACCCCCTGAAAAAACCGGCCCACCAGAATCAGGTAGTAAGGATTGGCCGCGAAAAGAATTGCTAATCCTGCCATTAACCCGCCTAAGCCATAAATAATTAGAGACACTGCCATGACTAACTTACGGCCAAACCGATCTGATAGGACTCCACCAAACAGGTTAATTACTGCAGCGGGAAAAGAAACAATCCCTACCAATATGGCCAGGTCCGTTAAATTAATATTTAGATCTCTGGCCATGGCAGGAAAGAT
>SKNC01000077.1 GCA_007120745.1 Bacillota bacterium | reverse complement strand
TGCATAAAAAAGGCTCCCAACAGGACTCCCAAAAAAAAATAAGCCATTTTCTGCTTCACTCTATTCTCCCCCCGCAAGCATAATAATGAGAAGATAACCCAGCTGGGCGCCGTAGAAAGCACTTAAAATAAACAGGAACTGTTTGACCAGGCTGCTGAGCTGCCCATCGAGAAAACCAATCTCTATGGCTTTAATTGCTACAAATGTTCCCCCGATGGCTGAAACTATGGCCCAAATTTTTAGTTTTTCCGCTAAATCCAGCATAATTTTTAAAGGGGGATCCTGACAAAAAACGGCACCCAGGGAACCTATTAAAGTGCCGCCCAAAATTACTCCCAGGGAAATAAAAAAGCTGTAGATCAGGGTATGAATAAACTTTTCCATAAAGCACCTTCCTGCCGAAATTGATGTTTCTATATACTATTTTTTTGTTGAAATTCTTATTCCTGGTATTCCTGGCCAATACTGCGACAGTCGGGTACGGTCCTCAAATTGCTGCACTTTAAAAAACTGTATCAAAACCAATGGAGAATCATGGTATACTATAGGTGTGCCATGATTGCATCATAGCTTCAGCAAAAGATTTCTGTGGAAAAAAATCTGAAAAAAAGACTGAAGACATTATTAAAAGTGCTCCTGTTTGGCTTACGGAGCCCATCGGAACATATAAATTGAGCATCAAAGGCAGGGAAGAGCATGAACAGCAATCAAAAAAAGGATAAAAATTGTAACGGACAGTTTGTTCACCTTCACACTCATACGGAATACAGCCTCCTGGATGGAGCCTCCCGGGTAAAGGACCTGGTAAAGAATGCGAAAGAACTGGGTAACCCGGCAATCGCCATTACAGACCACGGGGTCATGTACGGAGTTGTCGATTTTTATAAAGCGGCCAAACAGGATGGAATTAAACCCATTATCGGGTGTGAAGTATACGTGGCTCCCCGAACCCGTTTTGACCGGGTTCCCCGGGTGGATGACAATTCTTATCATCTGGTCCTGCTGGCTAAAAATCTGCAGGGATACAGGAACTTAATGAACGTGGTCAGCAGGGGATTCCTGGAAGGGTTTTATTATAAGCCCCGGGTGGACGTTGAACTGCTGCAGGAGAATGCAGAGGGAATAATTGCTCTCAGTGGATGTCTTGCGGGAGAGGTAGCCCAGCTGATTCTTAAGGATAAAGTATCTGAAGCAGAGGAACTGGCCTGCCGGTACCGGGACATTTTTGGCCCGGAAAACTACTACCTGGAAATTCAAGACCATAACATCCCCGAACAGAAAAAAGTGATTCGAGCCCTGGTCCAAATCAGTGAAAGAACAGGAATTCCCCTGGTAGCTACCAATGACAGCCATTATCTGGCCCGGGAAGATGCCCCCATGCATGATGTCCTGCTGTGTGTGCAGACAGGAAAGACAGTTGATGACCAGGACCGGATGAGGTTTCAGGGAAACGAATTTTTCTTAAAATCTCCCTCGGAGATGAACTCTCTTTTCCCCGATTATCCGGAAGCTGTAGAGAATACCCTGATCATCGCCGAGCAGTGTAATGTGGAGTTTGATTTCAGCCAGACTCACCTTCCCTATTACCAAATTCCAGAAGGTTATGACTACAATGCTTACTTAAAAAAAATCTGTTACGATGGCCTTAAAAAAAGGTTCCATGAGATTACTCCCGAACTGGAAGACCGCCTGGATTACGAACTGGGAGTAATTTCAGAGATGGGATATGCCAGTTATTTTCTAATTGTTTGGGATTTCGTTAAATACGCCCATGAAAACAGTATTCTGGTAGGGCCGGGGAGAGGTTCTGCCGCCGGCAGTCTGGTAGCTTATTGTCTCTATATTACGGACATCGATCCCCTGAAATATGGCCTTTTGTTTGAGCGCTTTCTAAATCCGGAAAGGGTCAGCATGCCTGATATAGACATTGATTTCTGTTATGAACTCCGGGAGAAAGTAATCGACTATGTAGTGGAGAAGTACGGAGAAGACCAGGTGGCTCAAATCATCACCTTTGGTACCATGGCTGCCCGGGCAGCAGTGCGGGATGTAGGGAGAGCATTAAATATCCCTTACCCTGAAGTGGACCGGATTGCTAAGATGATTCCCTTTGAACCGGGCATGACCATAGAAAAAGCGCTGCGCAACGATGATTTGAAAGACCTGACCAAAAACGATGCCAGTATCAAAAAACTATTAACTATTTCCCGGTCCCTGGAGGGACTTCCCAGACATGCCTCAACCCATGCCGCCGGGGTCGTTATTTCCAAGGAGCCTTTAGTTACCTATGTTCCCCTGCAGAAGACGGCTGATGCCGGGAATGTAACCCAGTTTCCCATGGGAACTTTAGAAGAGCTGGGGCTTTTAAAGATGGACTTCCTGGGCTTAAGGACCCTAACCGTGATGCAGGAAGCCATAGATATGGTGGAGCGTTCTACCGGAAGGAAAATACACTTCGCGGAGATGCCCCTGGACGACCCAAAAACTTATGAACTGCTGTCCCGGGGGAACACCGCAGGGATTTTTCAGCTGGAAAGTGCGGGCATGAGAAATATATTAAAGGAATTAAAGCCTAACAAGTTTGAAGATATTATTGCTGTGGTTGCCCTCTATCGTCCTGGTCCCATGGAGCAGATTCCAACCTTTATTGAAAGCAAACACGGAAAGAAACCCATAAGTTACCTTCACCCCCGGCTGGAGCCAATTTTAAAAGAAACGTACGGGGTTATGGTGTATCAGGAACAGATCATGCAGGTGGCCGCTGAGATGGCCGGCTTTACCCTGGGACAGGCGGACCTTTTACGAAGAGCCATCGGCAAAAAGAAAATGGAAATATTAACGGAGCAGAGAGAAATCTTTGTTAAGGGCTGTGTTGAAAATGGATTTTCTAAAGACCTGGCCAATGAACTTTATGATTTGATTGTTAAGTTTGCCTCTTATGGTTTTAATAAATCCCACGCGGCAGCCTATGCTATGATTGCCTATCAAACTGCTTACTTAAAGGCCAACTATCCCCTGGAGTTCATGGCAGCACTATTAACCGGGAATATGTCCAATACGGATAAAATTACAGCATATGTGGACGACTGCCGCCGTCAAGGGATAGAAGTCCTTCCCCCGGATGTAAATGAGAGCCTGGCAAATTTTACGGTTTCCGAAGGGAAAATTCGGTTTGGACTGGCTGCGGTTAAAAATGTCGGTCTTAATTCTATTGAATCTATTATTAAAACCCGGGAGAGGGTGGGCCGCTTTAAATCTCTGAGGCATTTCTGCAATGAAGTGGATTTGAGGGTCTGCAATAAAAAAAATGTGGAAAGCCTGATTAAAAGCGGTGCCTTTGATTCTCTGGGAGCTTTTCGTTCACAGCTCATGGCGGTTATGGATGAAACCCTGCTCCGGGCTCAGTCCTATCATAAAGAAAGAAAGAACGGCCAGCTTTCCATGTTTGAGCTGTTTGCAGAGGAGGAAGACTGGGACTTATCCCGGGATGTCCTGCCGGAGCTGGAGGACTTTACACCGAAGGAAAAGCTGTCTCTTGAAAAAGACCTGCTGGGACTCTATATTTCAGGGCATCCACTGGATCAGTACAGAGAAATACTGGAGACCCAGTCAGTATCCATCAATGATTTAAAGGAATTGAGGGAGCAGGGAAAAGTCACCCTGGGGGGTATTATTCATAACATAAAACCCCTGGTGACGAAAAAAGGGAAAAGCATGGCTTTTTTTACCCTGGAGGACCTGGGGGGAGAAGTGGAAGTGGTAGTATTTCCCGAACTTTTTGAGCAGAGCAGAGAGCTCCTGAGAAGCGAAAATATTATTTCATTAACCGGTAAAATTGACAGAAACTCTGAAGATGAAGTAAAAATTATTGGAGAAAAGATATATCCTCTGAATAAGGTGCAGAAACAGCTTTACTTAAAGATTTGCTCCTTTGAAACCGATTATCTCTATACGTTAAAGGACATCTTACTTTCCCGGCAGGGAGAGATACCGGTATATCTTTACTTTCAAGAAAACGAAAAACTGGTGCTGACGAAAAAAGATTTCTGGATTCCAGAGGACGAAAAAATCCTGGGTAGAATCAAAAATCTCTTGGGAGAAGGGAATGTAGCCTTTAAAGAGGCGGGACGTTAATTTGTTTTTAAAGAGTGTATGTGATAAAATATATTAACTTTAATATACTGTATTAGTGCAATTTTACAATTTGATTTGTGAGGTGTATAACTTGCTGCGGGATTTATTTAAAAAAGCAAAATCTTCGAAATATGCAGTGCTGGACATCCCCGGACGGGCAGTATCTGCTGGGGATGACGAGATGATTAAATGTGAATGTGGAGAAATGATATATTGTAAAGACGAAGACCTGGAAAAATATCACAAAGTATGTAAAAAGTGCAGCTTCCCTTTGAAGTTAACGGCCATGGAGCGAATTTCTTTGATATTAGACGCAGGAAGTTTCGTAGAGTACGATTCACGGTTGGAGTCAAAAAATCCTTTGGGCTTTCCGGAGTACGAAGATAAGCTGGCTGCCGCCCGGGAGAGCACCGGCCTCAATGAAGCGGTGGTGACTGGAGAAGGGACCATAGAAAATAATGCTTTGGTGATTGGAGTAATGGACCAGTTTTTTATTTCCGCCAGCATGGGTTCTGTGGTGGGGGAGAAGATTACCCGGGCCATGGAAAAGGCTGTGGAAAAGAAGCTTCCCATAGTATTATTTTCCGCTTCCGGCGGCGCCAGAATGCAGGAGGGGCTGCTTTCCCTGATGCAGATGGCCAAAACCAGCGCAGCGGTAGCAAGGCTGAACCAGGAAGGGATTTTATTTATTTCTGTTCTAACCAACCCCACTACCGGGGGTGTAACCGCCAGCTTTGCTTCACTGGGGGACATCATTATCGCTGAGCCCAAGGCCCTGATTGGGTTTGCAGGACCCAGGGTAATTGAGCAGACCATTCGGCAGAAACTACCCACAGGTTTTCAGCGGGCGGAATTTCAACTGCAGCATGGGATGGTTGACATGATTGTGGATAGAAAAGACCTGCGCAGGACGCTTTCCAGGCTGCTTTTAATGCATAAAAGGGTATAAGGAGGTTGGGTATGAGCAGCAAATTAGAGTTTGATAGACCGATTAACGAGCTGGAGCTGAAGATTAAGGAATTAAAGGTTTTTTCTGAAGAAAAAGAAATCAGTCTTGATAAGGAAATAGAGGTGTTGGAAGAACGGCTTAACCGTCTGAAAAAAGAAATTTATGAAAATCTCAATCCCTGGCAGAAGACACAGATTGCCCGGTACGTGGAAAGACCTTCTACCCTGGACTACATACAGCTGATATTTAAGGACTTTATAGAACTGCACGGTGACCGGCAGTTTGGTGACGATAAGGCCATGGTGGGCGGCCTGGCTTTTTTGGATAAACGGCCGGTAACCATAGTAGGGCACCGTAAGGGCAAAGATATCAAGGAAAATGTGATGAGAAATTTTGGGATGCCTCATCCTGAGGGATACAGAAAAGTCCTTCGCTTAATGCAGCAGGCGGAGAAGTTCAAGAGGCCCATTATTTCTTTCATTGATACACCCGGGGCTTTCCCGGGAATTGGTGCGGAAGAAAGGGGCCAGGGGAGAGCCATTGCTGAAAATTTAATGGCCATGAGTCATTTAAGAACCCCAATAGTGGTGATTATTTGTGGAGAAGGAGGCAGCGGGGGAGCGCTGGCACTGTCAG
>SKNC01000056.1 GCA_007120745.1 Bacillota bacterium | reverse complement strand
TACATTACTCCAGTATTTATCAGCTTTATAATTCCAATGATTAATATGTAATCCTCCCTGGAAACACCTTCAGCCTTCCCGCTCTTAGAAAATTTGAACCCGCTTCCCTGCTTTTCTTTTATAACAATTTTCAAAGCAATTATTACTTATCTTCATATTGCACCGAAGAGTTTTGTTGTCTCCTAAATTGTGGTTCTAAAACAAGGTTTTTCATAATAAATTTTATAAGAATTCACTTATATTTCATGAAATTCAGGAGGTGACGCAAGGTGAAAATGGTTTCCTTTGTAAGGTTTAATCCCAGGTTAATTATGTTATTTAAAATTTTGGTTATATTATTAATAATGACCTTAATTTTACCCAAGGCAGTATTCATCGTAAAAGAAATATTTTCTCCGGATTTGGAGCTGGATGGTCCTACAGATACCCGAAAGGTTGACCAAAAAACCTTTTCAGAGGGTTTTGCTTCTTTTTGGGATGTTTTCTGGTCTAATCTACAGAAATTTTATAGACAGGGCATAAATATTTAATTATTTTTATACTTTAAAAGGATTTTATTTTCCGTATGTGGAATAAATAAAACACATTTACCAATTTATTCGTTTATTACCATAAGTGGAACCAGGGCAATCAGCTTTGATAAAGGGGATTTCTGATGGGCGAAAAGTGGATTGAGGAGTACATATACTTTCTAAAAGTGGAAAAGGGCCTGGCAAAGAATACACTAGAATCATACGGAAGAGACTTAAAAAGTTTTTTTTCTTTTTTAAACAATAATAACTGTATTGATCCCGCAAAGGTCTGCAGGACCGATATCGTTTCCTACCTGCTTCATCTTCAAAGTAATGGGAAAGCAGTCTCTACCATATCCAGAAATCTGGCTTCCATCAGGTCTTTTTATCATTTTTTAATGGAAGAACAGGTGGTGAATAAAGATCCCTGTTCAGACCTGGAGTCCCCCCGTCAAGAAAAAAAACTTCCTGAAATTTTAACAATTAATGAGGTAGACCTGCTGCTGAGCCAGCCCAACCAGTTGGAAGTCACAGGAATTCGGGATAAAGCCATGCTGGAAGTGATTTATGCCACAGGAATCAGGGTTTCTGAGCTGGTATCCCTAAATAAAATGGACATTAATATTGAATCAGGGTACCTGCGCTGCAGTGGGAAGGGGAATAAGGAAAGAATAGTACCCCTTGGAAAGATTGCTGTTAAAAATATTTATTACTACCTGGAAAAATCCCGGCCCAAGCTTGTGAAAACAGAGAGTGAAGAGGCTTTCTTTGTAAATCATCATGGGAAACGATTGACCCGGCAGGGTTTCTGGAAGATAATCAAGAAATATGCGGAACAAGCCAGGATAAAAAGAAAAATTACTCCCCATACCCTGCGTCATTCTTTTGCCACACACCTTTTGGAAAACGGCGCAGATTTGCGGTCCGTTCAGGAGATGCTGGGGCATGCCGATATTTCTACTACTCAAATATATACCCATATCACCCGCAAGAAGCTCAGGGGAGTATATGAAAAAACTCATCCCAGGGCTTGAGGGAAAAGGGGCTTTACAGGAAAATGATTGATCGTATTCTAATTATAGTGCTGGACGGGCTGGGAGTGGGGGAGCTTCCTGATGCCTGTGATTATGGGGATGAAGGCTGTTTTACCCTGGGTAATATTGCCCTGACTTTAGGAGGAATTGAACTGCCTAATTTGGCAGAAATGGGGCTGGGGAACATAGTGCCTGTTAAGGGTATAAAGCCGGCCGATAATCCCCGGGGCTGTTTTGGAAAGATGTTAGAAAAGTCTGCAGGCAAAGACACGATTACCGGCCATTGGGAAATGGCTGGTTTAATTTTGGACGAACCTTTTCCGTTGTTTTCTCAGGGTTTTCCCCGGGAAGTCATAGAACCCTTTGAAAAAGCCATAGGAAAAAAAGTTCTAGGGAATAAGGCCGCCTCCGGGACTGTGGTGATTGAAGAGTTGGGGGTAAAACACCTGGAAACAGGATCTCCCATTGTCTACACTTCGGCGGACAGCGTCTTTCAAATAGCAGCCCATGTGGGTGTTGTTCCGGCGGAAACCCTGTATCAGTGGTGCGAAATTGCCAGGAAGATACTGAGAGGAAAATATGCTGTAGGCAGGGTAATTGCCCGCCCTTTTACAGGGACTCCAGGCTGCTTTGTCCGTACCCCGGGACGAAAAGATTACCCTCTTCAACCCTTTGAGAAAACCCTTTTGGATTATCTAAAAGAACAGGGGCAAGAGGTAATTTCCATAGGGAAAATTTATGACATTTTTGCCGGCTGTGGAGTTACGAAGTCCTATCCCACCAAAGGGAACAAGGAAGGCATGGAGACCATAAAAAAGGTCTTACAGCAGCCTGCGACGGGGCTAATTTTTGCCAACCTGGTGGATTTCGATATGCTTTTTGGGCACCGCAATGATTCCCACGGTTATTACCTGGCATTAAAAGAGTTTGACTGTTTTCTCCCGAAATTGTATGATATCTTACAGCCCGGGGATATGATGATTATCACTGCAGATCACGGATGTGACCCCACTATGGAGAGCACCGACCATACTCGGGAGTATGTGCCTCTACTGGTATACGGAAAAAAGGTTAATAAAGGGATAAATCTGGGAATCAGGGGCACTTTCGCCGATGTAGCGGCTACCGTAGCGGAGATATTTCATATTGAAGGGATAAAAAATGGAACCAGTTTTGCCCGGGAAGTTTTAAACAAGGCGGAGTTATAATGAATGCATACCAGTTAATTCTAAAAAAACGTAACGGTGACCAATTAAATAAAAGAGAGATTACATACCTGCTGGACCAGTACATCAGCGGGCGGATGCCTGATTACCAGATGTCCGCTTTTTTAATGGCTGTTTTTTTCCAGGGAATGAAGGAGAAAGAAACTGCCGATTTTACCCTGGCCATGGCCCATTCGGGAGAAATGATAGACCTTTCTACAATACCCGGGATTAAGGTGGACAAACACAGCACCGGTGGAGTTGGGGATAAAACTACACTGGTTTTGGCCCCCCTGGTGGCTGCTGCGGGAATTCCTGTGGCGAAAATGTCGGGAAGGGGATTGGGGCACACCGGGGGTACGGTGGATAAGCTCAGCTCTCTGGAAGGTTTTAAAATTTACCTGTCCCGGGAAGAATTTATTCAGCGGGTTCGGAAAAACAACTTATGCATCACAGGGCAAACGGAAAACCTGGTTCCTGCGGACAAAAAGTTATACGCACTGCGGGATGTAACGGCAACAGTGGACAGCATTCCCCTGATAGCCAGCTCCATCATAAGTAAAAAATATGCTTCCGGAGCAGACGCCCTGCTTCTGGACGTAAAAGCCGGAGGAGGGGCCTTCATAAAAACCTTACCGGAGGCCAGAGAGCTGGCAGAGTGCATGGTTAAGATTGGCAGACAGTTGGGATTAAAGACCGCTGCTTTTATCACAGATATGAACCAGCCCCTGGGAAGGGCTGTGGGAAACGCCCTGGAGGTAAAGGAAAGCATCTTGACATTGAGGGGAGAAGGACCTGCGGACTTGACAGAGCTCTGCTTAAAATTAGGTGCCTCTATGCTGGTATTGGGAGAGAAAATGGACAGCCTGGAACAGGCAGAGGAAACGCTGAAAGAGGTCTTGTATTCCGGAAGGGCGTTGAATAAGTTCGTCTCCTTTGTAAAAGACCAGGGAGGGACAGCCCGAGAAATAGAAGATGTAGAGCTGCTGCCCCTAACGAAGCTCATCGAAGAAGTTAAAACAGAAACCCGGGGTTTTATACAGGAAATAGATGCTTTAAAAGTTGGCCTGGCGGCTATGGCCCTGGGTGCCGGCAGAGAAAAGAAAGAAGATGAGATCGACCTGGCGGCAGGGGTAGAGGTCTTTAAAAAAATTGGCGACACAGTAGAAAAAGGAGAACTATTATTTTCACTTCACAGCAGCAGCGGGGAGAAAATAAGTACTGCCCTGCAATTATTAAAGGAAGCTGTCGTCATTTCCCCGGAAAAGCCATCAACTCCCCCGCTGATTCATGAGTTTATCCCCTCATCAGAACGTAATCGTGGTTGTCTTTGACAACAACTCCTGAAGCGAAAGAAAACAAATTTTAGCAGGCACTGCATTTTTTTGTTTTTTGACGGATAAAATAACTACGTAAAGGAACAGAGATGTAGTAAAATTTTGGCTTTGGGAGGGTAAAATGATTAAACGAAAACATTTATCCGTCGTTTTGATGATTGTGCTTTTAGCTGTTTTAAGCGGCCAGGTTTTAGCCCAGGAAGCGGATTTTGATTTAAAGGCAGAATCCGCCCTTTTGGCAGATGCAACTACGGGAAAAATAATCTTTGAAAAAGATATGCATGAAATTGTCTATCCCGCCAGTATCACCAAAATTATGACCCTGCTTCTTTCCATGGAGGCTTTGGAAAGCGGCAAAATAAACATGGATGATGAAGTTGTGGTTAGTGAACGGGCGGCTTCCATGGGGGGATCCCAGATATTTTTAAGCCCCGGGAACATCGTAACGGTGGAAGACCTGTTGATTGGGATCGCTGTGGGTTCCGGAAACGACGCCTCCGTCGCTATTGCCGAGCATATAGCAGGTTCCCTGGAAGGTTTTGTGGATATGATGAACCAGAGGGCCGCAGAACTGGGAATGGATAATACCCATTTCCTTAATGCCTGCGGACTGCATGTGGAAGGGCATCATACCACTGCCTATGACATTTTACTTATGTCCCGGGCTCTGCTGGAGTATCCTCAGGTACATGAGTGGTTTACTATTTGGATGGACGAAGAATTTTTGAAAGGTAAAATTAGCGAAGAAGGGGTGTTTCTAAGCAACACCAACCGTATGGTTCGATACTATACGGGCTGTGATGGTATTAAAACAGGGTATACCAGTCCCGCAGGGCACTGTGTGGCAGCTACGGCCAAAAGGGATAATACCCGGTTTATTGCCATTATTATGAACGGTCCGGACAGCAAAAGCCGATTTGCTGAGGCACAGCAGCTTTTAGATTATGCGTTTGCTAATTACAAAACAGTGCATATTGCTGAAAAGAATGAATTCATGGGTAGAGTTCAGGTGGAGAAGGGAACGGAAACCTCAGTTAATCTGTTACTGCCTGAGCATGTAGGCATTCTTTTAAAGAAGACCGATGACATAGAATTTGAGAAAGAAATAAAAATTTCCCATTCCCTGGTAGCTCCCATTGAAAAAGGAGAAAAGCTGGGTGAACTTGTTGTGACCGGAAACGGTGAAGAAGCTGCACGACAGGACCTGCTGTCTGATAAAGATGTAGAACGGGCCTCCATTTTCCAACTATTTCACAGAATTGTATTGAAGTGGGTTCAGTTTGGCCGTTAATGGATTAGATAAAAATGCCCTTCGGGGCATTTTTTTTTGCAGGGATATGGAGCAGCCCTGTAGAATTTCCATATATAGGATTACTGTATTTGGAGGAGATATCATGAAAATTAAAGTGAAAACCTCCGGGGAGATGCTCATGGTTTCTTTGGAAGGAGAATTAGACCATCATACTGCAAAAATATTCAAGGCCAGGGTCCAGCAGAAAGTAGAAACAGGAGATATAAAATATTTAGTCATAGATATGTGCCGGCTATCTTTTATGGACAGTTCCGGAATCGGTGCTATTTTGGGCCGGCTGAACCAGCTGAAAAAGAAAGATGGGAAAGTTGTGGTTTTGGGCTGCAGTCACAGGTGAAGAAAGTGTTTCATGCCGGG
>SKNC01000008.1 GCA_007120745.1 Bacillota bacterium | reverse complement strand
TTGTTGTTAGTAAAAAAACTATATGATATAATAAATTATATCAAAGTAAACATCCCGTAATTTTTTATCTAAAGAAGGAGGAGATAATTTGTTAGATCCGTATCGCTGTCTAATTTGTGGTGAAACGTATCTGGGACAAGAGATACCCGACCGGTGCCCATTTTGTGGAGCGTCCTTCAGGCACTTTGTTCCCGCTGCAGAATGGATTGACTATGGGAAAGTAGAAATGTCTGAACAGAGTTACAAGGATATTAAGGCGGCCATTGACCTGGAATTAAACAACTCCGCTTTTTATAAGTGTGCTGCCGGGAAAGCAGAAACCCAGATTACCCAGTCAATTTTCAAAAGACTGTCCAAGCAGGAAATGGAACATGCTGAACTTTTGTGTAAAATGATTGGAGAGGATGAACCTCCTCTGCCGGATGTTACCTGCAGTGATAGTGACCCTGAAAATATGCTGGATGCTCATAAGAGAGAAAGCAGGGCCATTAAATTCTACCAGGAGGCTGCCAATCGGGCCCCGGAACCCAGGGTAGCGGAGGTATTCAGAGCCCTCTCCGAAATTGAATCGGAACACCTGAAAATATCCAGTGTATACAGATAACAAGAAAAAAAGCCTTTCTCCATGAGAAAGGCTTTTTACTTGGTACGGCTTTTTCCCTGTTTTACTAAAATCATTATGTCTCCCTTAAAAGACTTATTCATCCAGGCTGGTTCAGTAGATGGATAGGATATGATAAAATGATTATAAGGAAGTAAAGATTTTATGGGGAAATTGTTTGGAAATAAGCTTTTTAAGCTCCTGGCTTCAGCATTGGGTGCAAGGAGACTTCTTATGAAGGAGAAACCGGGATGTGTGGAAGATATAAACAGGGAGCAGCCCTGCATGCATTAATGAGAAGGTACCTGATTAGTAAGAAGTTAGAAACGGAATATACTCCACAAAATGAAATATTCCCCTCTCAAATCGTTCCCGCGGTGATTGACCAGGGGGAGAGGGAATTAAAAATTCTGAAGTGGGGTTTCCCCTTAAGGTTTAAGAAGAACCTGGTCATTAATGCCCGGGGGGAGACGGTAGATTCAAAGCCTCTCTTTAAACGGCCTTTTTTGGAAAGAAGATGTTTAATTCCCGCAGAGGGGTTTTTTGAATGGAAAAAAGCGGACGGCAGGAGTGAAAAACATTTAATCTCCATGGAGGATAATTCATTATTTTCCATGGCGGGAATATACAGTCTATTTAAAGACAGCAGCGGTACTGAATTTGAAGGGTTTGTTATCATAACAACCGCTTCAAATGAGCAGGTGATTGAAGTTCATCCCCGCATGCCGGTGATACTCCCCCGGGAAAAAGAAGATTTATGGTTGGACCCTGATATTAAGGACCCCGCACTTCTAAAAAGTCTTTTAGTTCCCTATAACGAGGAGGAGAAACCATTAATAATGGTTAAAACCTGAGGCTTTTTCATAGAAATCAGGGCTTAAAACCAGGCCTTCACACGGCGAACCTGTAACAGGGATCAGCGTTTAGATAGATAGCGTTAAGAGAGATAAGGAAGGTTTGAGGAGGAATCAGATATGGCAAAACTGAAACAATCTACCCCTGTACTGGTAGTCCTTTTGGTAATTGGAGTACTTTTGGGAAGCATCGTGGGGGATATATTATCGCAGCTGGGTGTTCCCTATATTTTTGAGTCCGCCCAAATTCGGTGGAACCCTGCTGGAGACTTTATTATTTTAGTCTGGGATATTGACGTCCTGGTAAGGATTAATTTGGCCAGTGTACTGGGACTTGCTCTGGTGCTTTTTATCTACCGGAAATTATAGAGAGTGTGGGTAGGAGAGATATTAAGATTTCATTGATAAAAAAAGAATTTATACTGTCCCTGTAGAAGATTTCTGATTTATTGAAAACTTTGGCCCGTAAGAATAACCAAGAATGCAGAAACATACAATGCAGAAGATGTGAGGGAAATTTATGAATGAACACAGCCAAATTTTGGCCAAGGAAAAGATAGGGAAACTGCTGTACCGGCTTTCTGCCCCCGCCATGGTGGGAATGCTGGTTCAGGCCATGTACAATATTGTAGATACCATTTTTGTGGGAAGAGCAGTAGGCTTTATGGGAATTGCCGGGTTGACTATCGTCTTTCCCATTCAAATTCTAGTTATGGCCTTTGCCCAGACCGTGGGTATCGGCGGCGCCTCCATCATTTCCAGGAGTTTAGGCTCAGGTGATTTGGAGCGAGCCCACAAGACCTTTGGAAATATTATTTCCCTGGTAATTTTGATCAGCGCCTCAGTGATGCTGATCGGAGGGTTGTATCTTGAGCCGGTTCTCAGGTTATTTGGGGCAACGGAGTCTATCCTGCCGTACTCCGCAGAATACCTGGGTATTATCCTTTTTGGAACGTTCTTTTTTGTATTGGCCGTATCCTGCAATAATGCCGCCCGGGCGGAAGGGAATGCAAAGGTAGCCATGAATACCATGCTGATTTCTGCCGGGCTTAACATTGTGTTGGACCCCATCTTTATTTTTGGATTCAACATGGGAATCAGGGGAGCAGCCCTGGCCACAGTTTTAGCCCAGGCTTCCATGAGTATTTATCTCATTTATTACTTTTTGAGCGGCAGGAGCACGCTGGTTTTTAAAGTGCAGTATCTAAAAATAATTCCAAATATTTTAAAGGAAACCATGGCCATTGGTGCCAGCTCTTTTACCCGACAGGCTTCCGCCAGTATTATGGTTGTAATCATAAATAACAGCCTGGCCTTTTATGGGGGGGATTTAAGCATTGCCGTATTCGGGGTAGTTAATCGCCTCCTGATGTTTGCCTTTATGCCAATGTTCGGGATTGTGCAGGGCCTTCAGCCCATCGTAGGATTTAACTATGGAGCCGGAAAGCTGCATCGGGTCAGAAGGGCCATTCAGCTGTCTGTCCTGGTGACCACAGGTATGTCCGTTCTTGCATTTCTCTGCTTTATGTTTTTCCCGGAGTTTTTTATTCGATTATTCAGCAGCGAACAGGAGCTTATTGAATCAGGGGTGGAGGCCATTCGAATAATCACCCTGGCGCTTCCTCTGGTGGGCTTTCAAATTATCGGGGCCAGCATCTACCAGGCCCTGGGCAAACCTCTGCCCGCCCTGGTTTTGTCTATATCCCGGCAGGTGCTGTTTTTTATTCCCATGGTGATTCTTCTTCCTTTATATTTCCGGCTGCAGGGAATATGGATGGCTTTCCCCGCCGCAGACATCCTGGCCTTTATCGTCACATATTTTTTAGTGCGGGGAGAAATGAGGCTGCTGCAGCAGGATACAGATGCCGAGGCCATTTGGGAAAGGACGGAAAATGTTTAAAAGAAAACACTTCAAAAAAAAGCTGGGAATTTTTAAAATCCCAGCTTTTTATCATTTCGGTTTAAGGTTTTCCCAGCAGTTTAAACATGTTTTTCTTATAGGCTTCTACTCCCGGCTGGTCAAAGGGATTAACCCCCAGAAGATAGCCGCTCATGCCGCAGGCCTTTTCAAAAAAGTAGACCAGCTGCCCGTAATAAAAGGGGTTGATTTCCGGAATGGAGACTTTTAGATTGGGGACACCGCCCT
Organism: Bacillota bacterium; assembly: GCA_007120745.1. Lineage (GTDB taxonomy): Bacteria > Bacillota > Dethiobacteria > SKNC01 > SKNC01 > Contubernalis. The sequence continues at coordinate 14,905 of SKNC01000008.1, read as the reverse complement.
CTATATGGGCCATAACCGTGCCCTGAAAAGCTTTTTCATTTACGTAGTGGAGGTTTTTTCCCGAAAGGTAGTTCAGGCCATCCAGATTTCCGGGCTGTTCAAGGATTGTCATATCCACCGCCGGTATTTCTACCCAAAGAGTGGTTTCAAACAGGTTCCTGAAACCGTCCTGAACATATTGTCCCAGGGAATGAAGGTCCGTGGAAAAGTTCATGGAGGCAGGGAAAATGCCCTTGTTTTCTTTCCCTTCGCTTTCCCCAAAAAGCTGCTTCCACCATTCCCCGAAATAATAAAAGGAGGGTTCGTAGTTGACTAAAAGCTCAATAGTCTTCCCTTTTACATAAAGCAGGTTTCTTATGGCTCCGTACAGGTAGCTGTGATTGTTTTTCAAGTCCCCCGCTCCAAAGAGTTCATACCCCTTGCGGGCCCCGGCCATCATTTTCTCCAGGTCTATCCCCCCCACAGCCAAAGGCAGAAGGCCTACGGGTGTCAGCACCGAATACCGTCCGCCCACATCTTCCGGTACTGTAAAGGTCTCATAGCCTTCTTCCTCCGCCAGTTTTTTTAAGGCCCCTTTCTCCTGGTCGGTGGTGGCAGTGATTCTCTCCCTGGCGCCTTCTTTCCCGTGGCGTCTTTCAATCAGCTCTTTGAAAACCCGGAAAGCAAGAGCCGGTTCCAGGGTGGTGCCAGACTTGGAAATCACATTGATGTAGACATCCTTTTCCTGAATAATGTCCAGAAGGTGCTTCAGATAGACGGGGCTGATATTGTGCCCTGCAAAATAGATTTCCGGCCCCTGGCGCTTTTCCCTGGGAAGCCCGTTGTAAAAGGTATGGTTTAACAGTTCCAGGGCTGAACGGGCTCCAAGATAGGAGCCCCCGATCCCAATGGCCACAAAAACTTCGGCCTTTTCCCTTATTTTTCGGCCAACCGTCTGGATTCGTTGAAATTCATCCCGGTCATATCGGAGAGGCCAGTCAACCCAACCGGCATATTCCCTGCCGGGGCCCTCCAGGTTGTGGAGAAGCTCGTGGGCCTGACTAATCCTGGGCTCTAAATATTCTAGCTCATGCTCTTTAATATAATCTTCTACCCCTTTATAATCAAAGGTAATATTCTTATTCATGTGATTCCTCCTTTACTAATATAATCACGAAAAAAGAAATTTATATGCAAATGAATTAAATAAATAGTAGTATTTCCGGTATCATAAAATAGCAGTAAAATGCCACGATTATCTTACGAGAGTGTTTTTTCCATTATACACCTTTCCCCCGGATAATCCAATGAGTCCTTAAAAAGGGATGCTTACAAAGAAAGTTTACATGAATTTGTTTAAGTACAGGGTTGCAGAGATACATATTTTTGGTGTATTATTTATTTACAAATGTTTATTCTAACATAACAATTCTTCATAATAAAATGTTTAAAACATCTCGCTAACAGCTGAAACATATCATACAACTAAAACCGGGATAAGGTAAGCCCTGCCGTGAGCACATTTTTACCGGAAAAATTCAGAAACGGATTGGACCAATGAATATATTTTCTATTTTATTTTTTTTAAGCTTCCTGGTTTATCTCTTCTTTGGAATCTACGTGATGCGTTTAAACACCAGGTCTATATTGAATCGGGTGTTTTTTGGGTTGTGCCTCAGCATGAGTATCTGGGCTCTGGGATTTGGATTCATGAACACAGCTGCTGACATCACACAGGCTTTGTCATGGTTTAGAGTTTCTTTTTTTGCGTTCTTGAGCTTTTATGCAATATCGCTGCACTTTTTTATCATTCTTACGGAAAATCAAAAGCGGTTAGAAAAGTGGTGGGCTTATATTTTGCTTTATGCTCCTGCCGCTTTTTTATTTGTTATAGGATTATCATCTTATGGTGGAATATTTGCGGAAGATTTTATAAGGACAAATATGGGTTGGGTAAACATTCCTCCTATAAACTCAGTATGGTTTTATGTATTTTTATTATATCTACTGGGTTATGTATCGGGTGGACAGATACTGGTTTACCGCTGGGGGGCCAATTCGTATAGTTTAGAGAAAAAAGGGCAGGCAAGAATTATTTTAGGAACGGTTGTAATTTCTCTCATCTTTGGGCTCCATTTTGATTTTATTCTACCTCAATTGGTAATAGTACTTCCTCACATGGGCGTTCTGTTTATTTCCATCTGGGTATTCGGCATCTGGTATGCCATAACCAGATACCAGCTTATGGTAATAACCCCGGAGGTGGCCGCCGAAGATATTTTAAAAACCATGTCAGAAATTGTGCTGCTGGTGGAAAAAGACGGCCGTATCAAGACTGCCAATCAGGCAATGTTTAACTTGGGGTACAAGGAAACGGAGGTGATTGGTCAGCCGGTGGACCGGTTTATCCGGGGAAAGGATTTAAATCACCTGTCCTTTGAGCAGCTTATGAAACAAAAATCATCCCACAGCATTGAATTGGCTATGTATACCAGAAATAAGGATATTCTACATGTTCTGTTATCCAGTTCAGTTCTGCGGAATCAAAAAGGAGAGCTGATGGGTACAGTTTTTGTCCTTCATGATATTACTCAAAGAAAGCAGGCGGAAAAAGAGCTGGAACTCCAGAAAAAATACTTTGAAGCGTTATTTCGAAATTCCACCGATGCCATCTTGTTTTATGATAAAGAGTACCGGGTGATTGATGCGAATCTCAGGTTTAAAGAGATTTTTGGCTACAAACCCGAAGAAGTGATGGGCAAAAAAATTATTGAGCTGGCCCCTTTTAACAAGGAAAATGCCGAGGAAGTTGAAGTGGCTCAAGAAGTATTCCAGGGCAGGCAGGTAAACCTGGAGAGCACCCGGTTTAGAAAAAACGGCAGTTCTCTGAAAGTAAGCGTAAAAGGAATACCGGTAATTATTGATGAACAGGTAATGGGAGGATACTCTATTTATGCAGATATCTCCGACCGAAAGCAGCGGGAGGCTCGCCTTCATTATTTAAGCCTGCATGATGGTTTAACCGGAGTAAATAACCGACAGTATTTTGAAGAAGAAATGCACCGTCTCAGCCAGGGCCATGAACTCCCTGTCAGTATTGTTCTGGTGGATATCGATGATTTGAAGTTTGTCAATGATTCCCTGGGACATGATTGGGGTGACAGGCTTTTAAAGGATTGTGCCCAAATCCTGCTTCAATCCGTGCGGAAAGAAGATGTTGTGGCCCGAATTGGAGGAGATGAGTTTGCCCTGATATTACCGGGAACCTCGGAAAACGAAGTGGCAAAAGTCAGGGACCGAATCATGGAGGGGATCAATAAATATCAAAGAGATTTTCCCCAGGTACCCCTACGCATTTCTTTAGGTTCAGCCATAGTAAATGAGCCGGACCGGACACTGATGGAGGCCTTTCAGGAGGCAGATGACCGGATGTATAAGGATAAAGTTTCTCGAAAGCCCTCCATAAGAAAAGGGATTATAAACAGCCTTTTCGATTCCCTCTCTGAAAAAGACTACATGGAAAAAGGCCATATGGAAAATTTAAACCGGCTGTCCAGGGAATTGGGGGAAAGGATTGGCCTATCTCTGGAGCAGTTAAACAGGCTTACTCTTCTGTCCCGTGTACATGATATTGGAAAAGCAGTGATTTCCGAAGATATTTTATTTAAAAAGGGTAAGCTGGACCAGCGGGAGTGGAAAGAGGTTAAGCGGCATTCAGAAATTGGTTATCGAATAGCGAATTCTTCAACCGATTTTAAAGATGTGGCCGAGTTGATTCTACATCACCATGAGAATTGGGATGGAAGCGGTTATCCCCAGGGATTGAAAGGGGATGAAATCCCCGTAGAATGCAGGGTGTTCTCTATTGTGGATGCCTTTGATATTATGACCCGGGACCTCCTGTACAGGAAGGCTGAGGATGTAGAAAGTGCCGTGCAAGAAATCATGCGGTGTGCCGGCAAACAGTTTGATCCCTATTTCGTTCAAATATTTGTAGAAATGATTAGAGAGCTGAGCTGCCAAAGGGGCGGCTTCCAAAGCACCTGGGCGTTTGATTCATAATTACTATGACTGCATGAGGTCGTTAAAAAGCATTAAATATCTGTATATATTCGTTGTGATTAAAAATTCTTTCCTGACTTTTTCCCGGCCGGCAGCAGCCATTTCATCCGCCAGGGCAGGGTTTCTTAGTAGCGTCAGAACTTTTTCTGCACATTCTTCTACGGTATCCACCAGGTATCCCGTTACCCCGTCCTCAATTTGCAGTCGAATTCCCCCGGTGTTTCCCCCGATAACCGGTGTTCCTTTCCAAAGGGCTTCAGATACGGTAAGGCCAAACCCTTCTTTGATGGATTTTTGCAGAATAATATCGGAAGCGGTCTGAAATGCGTTGACTTCCAGGTTGGAGACTCCGTTAAAGTTGGTTACAATTTTGATATCATAGTCTTCCCCGGCCCGGCGCAGGGCCATGTAGAGATAATCCCAACCTTCAGGATCATCACTGGCCATGGAACCCACCAGGGCCAGCTGAACACTGGGAAATTCTTTTCTGACAATTTTATAAACTTCGATTACTCCCAGGGGGTCTTTCCAGGGGTCAAATCGGGATATCTGAGTAATCAGGGGCCGGCTGCTGTCTATCCCAAAACGGGCGATAATTCTCTGGGCCTCTTCCTTTTTCAGGGGAATGTTTTTATGGCTGAGGGGATCGATTGGTGGGGTGATAAAGTACAGCCGATCTATGTCCAGTCCTTCTCCTACAAATTCCTTCATGGTAAAAATGGCGGCATCATACTGCTGTATATACCGCTGAAGAAACTGCCAGTAGGCTGGATTGGGAGCAGAGGTGTCAATATGGCATCTCCACACCCAGTGGGACAATTCCGGGGCTTTACGCCAGGACACCAGGCCGATGGGTTGAGGGTCATGGATAACCACGAAGTCGTAATCCCAGTTTAATATTTTTTGGGCATTCATCTGGCTGTATTTAAAGAACGTATCAATAGTTTCCTGTTCCAGGCAGGCCTCATCTCCCTGAAGGCAGTTATGGAAAGCCTTGGTGACGTTAAAGAATTCTTTTTCTCCGTGCATTATCCACCAGTCTATGTCTAACCCCATATCCTGCATCAGGGGAATTAAAGAATGAAGAATTTCTGCCACTCCCCCGCCAAACTCCGTGGCATTGACCATGGCAATTGACTTTCCCCTCAAATTTTCCACCAGCCGGCCCATATCCTCCCGAGTTCTTTCATCCATAAATTGCATATAGTCATTATAGTTTTTTTTCACTACCAAAGCTTTTCTCACTTTTTTACCTCCACAAAATTTCTTTTCTCTTGCTTATAACCATGCGGCACCAGGGATGGTTCTCACTTTTATTTCATTTCAAGAACCATTCCTGTATTACTAATTAAACCGCTGAAGTCTTATTTTATTAATTCTGAGGCAGAAGACGGCATATCATTAGTCATTCTTCTGGAAGCCCCTACCTCTAAACTGGAAGTGCAGGCGGGGGAGGTACGATTATTGAAAACTGGTTCTGGTTATATTATTTTTTAAGAAGGGTATTTGTATTCTTCATATTGATAAACTATTATATTCATAAAGGAGCGAGTTATGAAATTAATGACTGCAGAAAAACCAATGGGAGCACAGATTCAGGACCGCAGCAAACAGAAAATCTGGTTTCAGGTTTTTGCCTTTAATAAAAAGGGAGTCAGCCTTCTTCTTCAATCCGGGGAAGCCGAACAGGTAATTCCTATGAATCAAGAGGAGCCCTATATTTACAGGACTGAAGTGGAGGGTCTGGGGTTGGATTTATTGTACAAATTCCGAATTAAAGAAGAAGGAGATTTCCCGGACCCTTATTCCCAATATCAACCCCAGGGAATCCACAGTTACTCCCAGGTCATAGACCAGGAGGCATATCAATGGCAGGACGGTTCCTGGAAGGGGCGGGAACTGGAGGAAATGATAATTTATGAAATGCACATAGGAACCTTTACCCCGGAGGGGACCTTTCGGGCGGCTGTTGACCGTTTAGATTACCTCCTGGATTTAGGAATAAACACCGTAGAACTGATGCCGGTGGTCCAGACCCCCGGAAAGTGGAATTGGGGTTACGATGGAATCAATTTTTTCAGTGTCAACAAAAATTACGGAACTCCTGATGATTTAAAGTACCTGGTGGACTGCTGCCATCAGAAGGGACTTTCGGTACTTTTGGACGTGGTCTATAATCACCTGGGCCCCGAAGGCAATTATCTTCCGGTATATGCCCCTTATTTTACAGATAAACACGATACCCCCTGGGGTTCCGCAGTGAACTTTGATGATGAATACTGTGAGTTTACCCGCAGGATGGTTCTGGATAGTGTACGGTACTGGCTGGAAAATTATCATTTTGACGGTCTCCGGCTGGATGCGGTAAATGCCATTAAAGATGAGAGTCCGGTCCATATACTACAGGAAATTGCCTTCGCGGGACGGGAGCTTTCCCATCAATTGGGAAGAAAAATATGGATTATAGCGGAAACGGACGAGAATGATGTAACCGTGATTAATCCCTGGGAAAAAGGGGGATACGGTATTGATGCCCAGTGGATGGATGACATGCACCACGTCATACATACGGTGCTAACCGGAGAAGATAACGGGTACTACATGGACTATGGAAATATCGAAGGGCTGGCAAAGGTTTACCAAAATTATCTTTATACGGGTGAATACTCTCACTTTTGGGGGAGAAAACGGGGAACTGATGCCTCTGAGAATCCAGGCAGACAGTTTATCGTTGCCCTGCAGACCCATGATCAGGTGGGGAACCGGGCCCAGAGTGACCGCATGTCTACGCTGGTGGACTTTCCATATCTTAAGGCTGCGGCTGGATTAATTTTATTTTCACCATACATTCCCCTCATATTTATGGGGGAGGAGTACGGGGAAGAAAACCCGTTCCTCTTTTTCACTGACTTTGAAGATAAAGAATTGAAAGAGGCTGTATCTGAGGGTAGGAAAAAAGAATTTGAAAAATTCGGTTGGGAACAGGTGCCGGACCCCGAAGATGATGATTCATTTTATCGTTCTCGACTGACGCCTCCGGAAAAATGGAGCCAGAAGAACCATTGGGTATTCAACTTCTATAAAGACCTGATCTCTTTACGGAAAAACCACCCCGTATTGAAAACTCTGGACAAAGAAAACCTGACGGTAAGCATAAAAAAAGAAACCCGGGTGGTAGAGATTCTCCGCCGCAGCGGAGAACAAACACTGGCAGGGTTATTTAACCTGGGGAAAAACGACACCTACCACCAGCACACCGGGAAAGTGCTCCTGAACTCCCAATGGAAGAAGTACGGCGGAGACCAGGAGGAGGGAGAGAGCAGCCGTCTTTCAAAGGGCAGCATGATTATACTGGAGCTGTAATCTGTTCCTTCTTCCCGGCAAAGAACCGGTTAATATCTTCCTCAGACATGCTGTCTATTCGCTCCACCAGTTTCGGGAAGCCCGGGGGATAAAGATTGTAGAGATAATAATACATGTGGTCTACCATGAACTCTACGTCGGGCGCTTCAGACCATATCTTTTGAATAAATTCTGTGGACATAAACACTGCCTGGGAAAACTCCTGCAGCAGGGTCAGGGTTTTCTCCATCCTGTAGGGCAAATCCATGTCCTTTTTGTTTACTTCATAGAGCTCTACTGCTTTCCTTACCGCCTGCTCCTTCCATTGGAAAATAGATTCCATGGGGGAGTAGGCTGCGGAAAGGTCTGCCCCCCGTTCCTCTGCCAGCTTTTCCAGTCCAAATTTTAAATAATTGACCCGGCCATCAATAAAGGTATCCAGAAGTTCCACGATTCCTGCGAAGTTTCTGGGGTCAATGATTTCCGGTTTCCTGGTCAGCACCAGTTCCGGTGGGAATTCCTTCAGTTTTTGAAGCAGTAAAGAGCAGATTAAATAACCCTTCAGACAAGGTAGTTTCTGCCTTCCCTCGGTAGGTCTCCAGCCCCAGTTGCAGGCTCTTTTCATAATCCGGTGGTACAGTACCGTTTTCACCTCCGGCTGGTCTTTAAACACCAGTTCCTGTTCCATATGATTCATCCAGGCCCCGTGAATGGGAAGGTGGATATTGATATTAAAATTTCTCAACAGAGTGTCAAAGATGCCGCAGTAGTATTTTCCGTTTTCCCAGAATATGTGAGGATGCCGGTACGTTCCGGATTTTTCCCGGTCATACGGGTCAATGCCGGTAACTCCAATGGGGGGATAGTGACCGTCAACTCTCAAGACCAGCCTGATTTCCGGGGCCCAGTTGATATCTTTAAACCTGACCTCCGGTAGATGCTGGATTCCCGTGGGCTTTAAAACATTGTCAATATACTGATCCGGGGTTACAAACTTAATGTTGAACCGTTCCGATTCCTCCTGGAGCACTTCTTTCCATGACTTTTCCAAAATTTCCAGGGCAATATCTCCGAAATCCATCAGTTCCAGGTCCTGAATATAGACCAGCACCCCGTTGGGAGGGGAGTTTTCCAGTTCCTTTTTCAGTACGGATTTGTAAAGTTCAATTCCTTCATCTAACTCAATAGGGTACTGTTCCTGACGGTCATGCAGATACTCCTCCATAAACACTGCGTAGTCTCCCAGCATGTAACCCTGGTTTTTAACCTCGTCCCTTTTCATTTTGGTGATAGGCCGCCATATTTCCTGGGAAATAGGAAAATTTCGCGGAAAAGCCAGAATATTTTTTTGTTCCGTGCGCAGCAGAAAGGGCAGATGCGTGTAATTTCCTTCCCCCTCCAGGGAAAAAGGTACTTTCCCCTCCCTCAAGTGAGGAAAAATCACATAGTCCACATTTGCCTTTTCTATGCCCTCCAGTTTATGGTGAGTAAACGAAGCTTCACTGGGAAAGAGCCCTTTGTATTTGGGATAGGGTACCCCCATAAAGTCATGAAGGTACTGCATGTTCCAAACCACTTCCTGTGTAATTTCCTCATGATCCATCAGGGAAACATGGGTATGGTGAGCATGCCCATACAATGGATAAAGCCTGCCCCGGCGAAAATCCTCCTGCATCATTTTAAAGGTATCCGGTAAGACTTCTTTGATTTGATGCAGCAGTTCGTTGGAGTATTCCACGCAGAGAGGTGCGTTCAAACGGTCTCCAAACTTGCTGCACAGGGCATAAATGTCCCGGCCCTGCTGTTTTCTCTTTTTAATGTAGTTTTCGTCCAGGAAGGTATCCTTCATGGGGTTCCCCTCCTCCATGGTAGAAAGCAGCACCTCCGGCAGATCCCAGAGCAGCTCGTGGGCGTGAAAAGCCAGGATTACATAAATATTTTTCATTGTTACACTCCTTGCTTTATTTTTTTGTACTTACTTATTTTCAAGTGAAGATGTACTTAACCAGTTCAGAGAACTGTCCCCTTGTCTTTTTTATTGGTTACTTTTTGGGTATTTCCTTAGAATATTTTCACCCAATAACGGAGCAGTTTCCGGCTGGTACTTGTAAATAAATCCGCTGTAAGGAGGAAGAACGAAATGCTTAAAGGTGCCGTCCCCGGAATACAGGTTGTTCCAGGGATTATTTTTTTCACAGTCAGTAAGGGGGGTGACTCGATCAATGTCCACCAGCTTAAACCAGCATCCCTCCTTTTCTAAATTCAGGTCCACCGCAATATCGTGGCCTTCAAAGTTCATCATGACTGCCAGCCTTTCAGGAAATTTACTGTCTGAATGTGCTTTCCAGCCGATTACCCGTTTCCCTCCCCCTTTATTTTTTTCCATCCAGGGGCCCAGCATCCAGGAAAAAGTACCCTCTACTATGGGATTGTAACCACACTGTTTCAGAGCATCGTGCTGGTTCCGGATTCGAATCAGGTCCCGGGCCCATCGAAAAAACCGGTCTACATTTTTGCTCTTCTTTACCCAGTTGACGTCGATTCGGTTTCTTTCCCTTTCGATACCGAATTCCTGGCCCATATAAATCATGGGCTGACCCAGGGCCACCATAGTGGCCATCAGGCCCAGGCGGGCCTTGCGGTCTTTTATCTCCGGGCTCTGAAGGTGTTCACCGCCGGTGGCTACTTCGTACTGTACACTGTTTTCATCGTGGCTTTCGCAGTAATTAATGGCGTTATTGGTATGAGCGGCATAACTCCCTTTGCTGAAATAAAACATGCTGCCCATATCCTCAGGACTGTTGTCCACTCCTTCAAATTCCCCTTCTCTTAACAGGGCTTTAATTTTATCATGGAATATGTCCGACCATTGGGCATAGCCGTTATAACCCTCCAGGTTCAGGTCCTGTTCATTGGGCAGGTTTTCCGCAATGAGAATGGCATCCCTTTTAAAAACGCTGTCCTTAATTTCATGGGCGATGCGGTGCAGCAGCTTATGGTTTAAGAAATAACTGTGGGTAGCGTCGAAGCGGAAGCCATCAATATGATACTCCCGGATGAAAAGTTTACAGGAATCGATGAGCATATTGTCCACTTCATCTCTCCCGGTAGCCACCTTATTTCCCCACATGGTCCCTCCAGAGAAGTAAAAGCCGCCGTCTTCGGAACCGTCATCAATTAAGTTCCACAGAGGATTGAAATCATTAGAGGTATGATTAAACACTTTGTCGACAATGACTGCTAACCCGTACCTGTGAGCAGTATCCACCATTTCCCGAAAATCATCCGGGGTTCCGAAGTCCTTTTCCACCGCCATAAAGGTACAGGGTTCATAACCCAGCCCCCGTTTTCTAGGGACCTCTGCCACCGGCATCAGGGCGATGGCCGTGACCCCTAAATTGTTGAAGTAACCATTTTTAATGCGGTATGTCACTCCTTTGAAAGTCCCCTGGTATTCTTCCGGAATGGCGGGGTCATTGTCGGTAAACCCGTAAACATTTAGCTCGTAAAGAATTAAATCCTTTACCGGGGGAGTTTTCCACCGGCTGTCGGACCAAGGAAACCGGGTGGGGTCCACTACCCGGGAATTCTTAAACTTGTAGTCATCGCTGTATACCCTGGTGTAAGGGTCGGGGGTGAATTTTTCGTTTTCCACTGCTCCCCCCTGAATATAAAACTTATATTGAATGTTTTCCGGGTTTGCATCTTTGCTCCGGGGTTTAATTTTAATTAACCAGATGTTTGGCTGGTTGTAAAAGCCCCGGTAGAGCTTCATTTCTAAAAATTTCTTCCTCTGGGGCCGGGGATGTCCCGGGTGCTGCCAGCCGTTCATGCTGCCGGTCAGGTACACCCTGGCTGCCCGGGGATGGAAAAACCCAAAAAGGATGGAGCCATCTTCCAAAAGATTAGCCCCTAAAAGAGATGGCACTCCCATTCCAGAAACATCCGTTTCCGGAAGGTAAAAATTTTCTTCAGGAATCAAGTGCTTAATTTTTCCATAGAACATTTTTGTGCTCCCCACCGGCCGGGCGGGCAGCACATTATAAATATTATGTCTGCCGGACATGGTCCAGATTTCATCCCCCAGGTCTCGCCGGTAAAACCGGTCCAGCTCTTCATCCTCCCAAACTTCTTTTCCACCTTTTTCCCCTTTAAACTTGAAATGGAAGCTGCTTCGGCGGTGATAAAGGTCAAAATATACACCGAAATGATCTTCACCGGCAGGAGCAATTTCCTTTTCCATACTGGTTCCGTCACTGACCCAGACCCAAAGCATGGGATTTGTAAAATTTCTTTTATTGTCATAGTGAATTCTTACCCTGTGTAGCATAGACAACCTCCTTCTAAACTGCTTGTTCTAGTTTCTGCAATTGTGCTGCTTTTTATAAAAAACCAGGTAAATAAAAATTTTAAAAAATTATGTCATGGAGAAGGGTTACAGGAAAAAAAGTGAAAATATTATTTAATGGGTAAAGAGAGAAGACATAAGAGAAAATATAAGTAAAGGTTAAAAAAAGGGAGGTAGATTAATGGGCAGCGTAAAAGATTTAAGAATCCTGGAAGAACCCACAAAGGAACAGCCGGGTAAGGGGAGGTTTGTCTTTTCCGACCGTTATTCCGTGTTTGACTGGGGAGAAATGCCCGATTTAATTGAGCACAAAGGAGCGGCCATTGCTTTATTAGGCGCGTATTTCTTTGAAAAACTGGAGGCCATGGGAATTCCAACCCATTACCTGGGACTGGTGGAAGACGACCAGGTGAATAAAATTTCCCATATCAAAAGCCCTGTGGATACCATGGAAGTGAAGATGCTGCGGGTCATTAAACCGGAAGTAAAAGGGGACCGGTATGATTACTCTCCGTACCAGGAGGAAAAAGGCGGATTCTTAATTCCCCTGGAGGTAATATATAGAAATTCCCTGCCGCCGGGGTCCAGTGTTTTTAAGCGGCTGGAAACCGGAGAGGCCAAACCCGAGGACCTGGGGCTTGAGGCAATGCCTGTCCCCAATCAGAAAATGGACCCACCAATTCTGGATGTTTCCACAAAACTGGAGATAACGGACCGGTACATGACCTGGGATGAAGCCCGGGCTATTTCCGGTTTGACAACCGGGGAAATTAATGACCTGAAAGAACTGGTGAATACCGTAAACCACCTGATTACCCGGGAATTTGCTGAAATTGGCCTGGTCAATGAAGACGGAAAAATAGAAGTGGGCTTTGACCACCAGCGCCGCCTGATGCTGGTGGATGTTCTGGGGACCCTGGATGAGTGCCGCTTTACCTTTGAAGGACTTCCGGTCAGCAAAGAGATTCTTCGGATTTATTACCGGGACTGCCCCTGGCACCTGGCCACGGAGGAGGCCAAGGCCAAAGACAGGCAGCGCTGGAAGGAAATATGCCCGCTATCCCCGGAACCACTGCCCCCCCGCCTGAACCAGCTGGTATCTCAAATATACTGTGCCTGTACCAATGAAATTACCCAAAAAGAATGGTTTAAGGATACCCCTCCCATTAGAGAGGTCATGGCAGAGATAAAAGGATATTTAAACGGGTAAGTAAATGGCAAAATAACTGAAGGAGGCTGTTCGTAGATATGCCTCCTTATCTATAAGAATGTTTTGAGTGTAGACAATAAGAAGATTTAATTTCATACAAGTAAACAGAATAGAATGAAGAGAAATATATAAACGATGAGGTGAAAAACATGCTGGATATTATTAAATCCCGCAGAAGTGTCAGGAGTTTTCAGGACACCCCGGTGGAGGAGGAAAAGATTATTCAGCTGATAGATTGTGCCCGGCTGGCACCCTCTGCCCGGAATTTACAGCCCTGGAAGTTTGTCGTGGTCACTGACCGGGAGACCTTAGACACCCTCTCCAATCTTCTGGATACCGGCCGTTTTGTTTCAGAGGCAGCGCTTTGCATAGCTGTTTTCTGCCAGGATACGAAATACTTTTTGGAGGACGGGTGTGCGGCCACCATGAACATTCTTCTGGCGGCAGAAGCCCTGGGCCTGGGAACCTGCTGGATTGCCGGAGATAAAAAGACCTACCGGGAGGACGTGGAGAAGCTTTTGGGAGCTCCGGAGAACTGCCGGCTGGTGTCTCTCATAGCCGCAGGCTATCCCAAGGGTTCACCGGCCGTTAAGCAGAAAAAAAAGCTGGAAGAAGTGATCTGCCGGGAGCGGTATCAGTAGCCGTGTTCCTTATCAGGTAATGCAGCCCGAGGTAAAGAATTAAAAGAACAGCATAAGAATGAAAGCCTTTTAATGAGGGCTTCAGCCTGCCGACATTGACTTTTGTCGACAGGCTTTTCCTTGTATATAAACATACAAGGCTTTTTTTATCCGAAAAAGTGTGTTGTGTAACATATTTGATTGTATCGCCACCTGTGGTTATTTTTTAAATTGGGTGTAACTGCAGCCATTTTTGGTAAAACTACTCTATATATCCTTTTATGACAGGAGAAACAATAAAAATGCAGATATTTAAGGCTCTCCTGAATTTGTTGAACAAGAGTGAAGAACCACCCAAACAAGATAAAAATAAAAACCTGTCCCCCCACCTGCAGAAAAATGTCAACGAAATTCGAGATATATTCCATGGGGCTCAGGATTTTTTAGTGAAGGAATTTCTTTTAGGGGGCAGGCCTTCGTGGAAGGTAGCAGTGATTTACCTGGAAAGCCTGGTGAATGAGATGACCATCCATCAATTCTTAACGGAACCCCTGATGATTTGGTCCAGGCCGGCCTTTGCCGAAGAACTTACGGACAAGAACATGAAAGAAGCTGCTTCGAAATTGATTCCTGCCCAGGATATGTCTGAAGTGGACACCATGCAGGAAGTAATTGAACACCTGCTGGAGGGAAACACGATTTTTCTGGCGGATGGTTGCACTACGGCCCTGGCGGTGGAGACCAAGGGCTGGCCCAGCAGGGGGGTTCAAGAACCAGTGGTTGAAGTTACCCTGCGGGGGCCCCGGCAGAGCTTTACGGAAACCCTGCAGGATAACGTAGCATTGGTCCGCAGGCACCTGAAAAATGCGGGGCTGGCCAATGAGCACATGAGCATGGGCAGGAAATCTAAAACCGATATCCGGATTATGTATTTAAAAGAGATAGCGCCTCCTGAAATTGTAAGTGAGGTGAAAAGGCGCCTGGAGGCAATCGATACGGATTTAATCACGGACAGCGGCGTCATTCAAAATCTAATTGCAGATCACCCCTATACTCTGTTCCCTACCATCCGTTCAACGGAAAGGCCGGATACGGCGGCATCCGAACTGAATGAAGGGAGAGTTGTGGTCCTGGTGGATAATACTCCCTTTGCCCTGGTCATGCCCATTAATTTCTTTACCATATTCACTTCTCCCGATGACCACTATGGAAATTTCCATGTGGCCAGCACCCTGCGGGTCGTCCGCTTTTTTGGCTTTATTATATCTACCTTTTTCACTCCTTTTTATGTGGCCATGGCCTCTTTTCACCAGGAACTGATTCCCCTGCCCCTGCTTTTAAATA
>SKNC01000058.1 GCA_007120745.1 Bacillota bacterium | reverse complement strand
TCCACTATTCCGGTCGATACGTTAAAAGTTCATAAATCTCATCAAAAATTCTTTCCTCTTCTCCCCGCCGTATGGCACTTTTCAAGCAGGTATGAAGGTGGCAGTCCAAAACCACATGGCTGATTCTGTCCAGGGCAGCCTGTAGTTCCCTGACCTTCTTAATGATATCCGTGCAGTATTCACTGTTATCAATCATGCTCTCAATCTGCTTAAACTTTTTATGGCATCTCCGGATATCCTCCAGCGCTTTCCTTTTTACCTCTTCTTCTCCCACTCCAGTCCCCTCCCAGAATTCTTTACTCATCGGTATAATCCACCACGCAGGTCTCCATTTCCTCCTCCGGAACAACTTCCGTGATTTGAGGTTTAAACTTCCGTGTCCGCGCAATTCGCTTATCCAAAAGCCGTAATGTTAAAAAAAACAGTGCCATAGCCCCCAGGCCCACTCCTATGCTTATTACTTCCGCAGTTTCCTCCAGCCCCCTGCTGAATGCCACCTGCTGTGTAATATACATGGCAACCACCAGCACCAGCACGGGAAGAACATATACAATGAGAGAAGCCAAAATCACTTTTTGAGTTTCCACACTGATTCTAACAAATTCCCCTACTTTGGCTCCAACAGGATTGGGCACTTCCATGGACATTTCATTATCTTCGCCGGAGGTCAAAATACCACATCCGCCGCAGCTTTTACAGGTTGAATGCCTTTTTACCTTGATAACGGCCGTACCATTTTCGTCGTTTATTTCGTATACCTGGCCAACATGTTCCAAACAAATCCCTCCTCATTGGTTCAATCATCTAATTTCTTCAAAGTCTCCGGAATGATTCCGAAGAAGATATATAATCAGCGTTCACAGGACTTTGAAAGCCCCTGTTTCTCTTATTATTATACCTTAATTAATCAGCTTATTTAAGATATTATAAGACAATAAAAAATATTTTAAATTATTTTAAAAAAATAGTTGCACCAAACCTGTGTTTATATTATAATTAAGTTCAGAATTTAGTAAATTTTCAAATAGTTGTGCAAAATTCCAATGAAAACTACCAACCCTTATTCATAATTTCCCCATATCCCCAGTTTAAACTGGGCTTTTTTTTGTCTAAATCTTTGGCTCTATTACAATTTCTCAAGAAGATTCAGGGCAGCCCAGGCCATTAATGCAGCACCTGTAGGCAGTGCCTCTTCATTGATGTCAAAACCGGGATGATGCCAGGGATAAATGGGGCTCCCTTCCTCAGGGCCAACCCCCAGGAAGAAATATGAACCCGGGATACGCTCCAGGTAATTGGCAAAATCCTCGCTGCCCATGAGGGGCTTTTCCAGTATGACCGTATGGTCCTCCCCAAGAATTTCCCGGGATGCTTCAATTACGTGACCTGTTATTTCATCATGGTTCATCAACACAGGATAATTCCTTATATATTCCAGTTCATATTGGGCCCCGCAGGCAGAGCTGATTCCACCCAGGATTTTTTCAATCATTTCCCTGACTTCATGCCGCAGTCGAGGGTTCAGGGTACGCACCGTGCCCTCCAGCTCCACTTCCCGGGGAATGATGTTGAATTTTTCTCCCCCCTGTATTCTGCCGATGGTAACCACCACCGGTTCCAGAGGATCTACCATTCTGCTGGGAATCAGCTGAAGACCTTGAATCACCTGGGATGCTGCAACAATGGGATCTACTGCCTGGTGCGGGGCAGCTCCATGCCCCCCGCTACCTATGATTTTTATATGAATTAAATCCGCCGCTGCCATAACCGGTCCCTTTTTAAAGGCTGCTGAGCCCACCGGCAGGTAAGGATTTGTATGAATTCCCAAAATGGCATCAACCGCAGGATTTTCCAGGGCTCCCGCTTCTATCATAAAACTGGCACCCCCGGGAGGCTTCTCCTCCGCCGGTTGAAATAAAAACTTAACCTGCCCTTTGACCCGGTCCCTGTATTTTATGAGCAGCAGAGCTGCCCCTATGACTACCGCCATGTGAGCATCGTGACCGCAGGCATGACAAACTCCGGGATGCCGGGAGGAATAGTCCACATCCTTTATATCCTGCAGGGGCAGGGCATCCATATCCGCCCTTAGAGCAATAGTTTTTCCTTCCTGGCTTCCCTTCAGCAGGGCTACCACACCGGTGCCGGCTACATTTTTATTGACCTCCAGCCCCTGTTTTTCCAGCAGGGCAGAGATATATTCCCCCGTCCTTTCCTCTTCAAAGGCAGTTTCCGGATACCGGTGAAACTGCCGGCGAATATCTACCAGCCGGTCTTTTAAGGTTTCCGCACTCACTTTTACTTCTTTACTAAGATTTACCATCCAGGAACACCTCCGGTGCCATACTGCTCATGCTTAAAAACTTACTCACTCTGAGAAGCCGCTTTTAGAGAGCCGACAAAAGCCTCAATGGTCTTATCTATATCCTCCCGGGTATGAGCCGCTGAAACAAACCCTGACTCAAACTGAGAGGGGGCCAGGTATATTCCTCTTTCCAGCATGGCTTTAAAATATTTCACAAACATATCTCCGTCGGAACGGGCTGCGGAATCAAAATCCCAGACCTCTCCCTCCTGGAAAAACAAGCCGAACAAAGAACCCAGCTGATGAATCCGGACCGGAATTCCCAGTTCCCCGGCACCCTGCTTCATCCCCTCCACCAGCTGTTTTGTTTTCTCCTCCAGACGGGAATAAACGGAACCTTCTTTCAGTACCTTTAAAACAGCTGTTCCCGCAGCCATGGCCAAAGGATTTCCCGAAAGGGTGCCCGCCTGGTAAATGGGACCCAGTGGAGCCATCTTTTCCATGATTTCTTTGCTGCCGCCATAAGCCCCCACGGGAAGGCCTCCTCCAATAATTTTCCCCAAACAGGTCAGGTCCGGCTGCACCCCGTATACTTCCTGGGCACCTCCAAAGGCCGCCCGAAAACCGGTTATCACTTCGTCAAAAATCAGCAGGGAACCATATTTATGCGTAATTTCCCTTAACAATTCCAAAAACCCGGGACGGGGTAAAACCAGGCCCATATTTCCTGCAGCCGGTTCCAGGATGACAGCAGCAATTTCTTCCCCCTGCCTGTCAAATACTTCCCTCACGGATTCTTTATCATTATAGGGAATGCTGATGGTGTCCCGGGCTGTACCCGAAGTTACCCCCGGGCTGTCCGGCAGTCCCAGAGTGGTAACCCCGGATCCTGCTTTAATCAGCAGGCTGTCCACATGACCGTGGTAGCAGCCGGTAAACTTCACGATTTTTTCCCTTCCGGTATATCCCCGAGCCAGGCGCAGGGCCGTCATGGTGGCTTCAGTCCCTGAGTTCACCATCCTGAGCATTTCCATGGAAGGGAACGCCTCCGTAACCAGCTCTGCCATTTCCGTCTCCATCTCCGTAGGAGCCCCGAAGCTGGTCCCTTTATCCAGGGTATTTTTCAGCGCCTCCACCACTTCAACGGGAGCATGCCCTAAAATCAAGGGGCCCCAGGAGCAAACATAGTCAATATATTCCCTTCCCTCTACATCATAAATCTTTGATCCGCTGCCCCGGGATATAAACAAGGGATTTAACTGTACCGAACGAAACGCCCTCACGGGACTGTTCACTCCCCCGGGCATATATTTTTGGGCTTTTTCAAAGGCTTCTACAGAACCGCCTGAAGTCATTTTAAAAACCTCCTTATTTTCATGAATATCTTTTCGCCTTTTCTTACATGCTTACAAATACTATTCCACTACACTTTATAAAAAACGTCCTTATTTTTTATGCTTGAACCTGCCCAAAAAATATAAATTTTAATTTAAATCCCGGGAAGGGTAAAAAATAGCGCTAAAAATAGCGCATGCTGGTTTTTTTAAATTCTTTTTCAGAGTACAGCAGTTGATAGTTCTTTATTCCCGTCTCTCGAGAGATTTTTTGAGCAGTTTCTTCACACTCTTCCCTGGACTTTCCATGAATCATGGTAAACAAGTTGTAAGGCCAGTGGGGTGGGAATGCCGGTCGTTCATATACATGGCTGACTTGAGATAAAGAGCTTATTTTCCTGCCGGCCTCTTCCACCAGGCTGTCCTCTACCTGCCAGCAGCCCATGGCATTGAACCGGAACCCCGCCTGATAGTGCCGAACCACAGCTCCCAGGCGGCGCAAAGCACCCCTGTCCTTGAGTTCCTTCACCTTTTCTACCAGCACCTCCTCTGTCATGCCCAGTTCCTCCGCCAGCCTCTTGTAGGGTCTGGACTCCAGGGGCAGGTCCTCCTGGAGGAAGCCGATAATTTTTTTGTCCTGGTTTGACAACATATTTACACATCCTGTTAACAGATTTGTATCATTAACAATAAGATGAACATCGACATTTCTAAAAAAACCATTCCATAAAAACCCGTTTTTTTCCTGCCGGAAAATTTAAATTATTCTCTGCGGGCCGTAATTTCATCCCTGTTAGTCATAGTTTCCATATTAAAATAAGTTTTAATTTTAAACAGCCTCAGGCAGGGCAGGTTCATGGTCCTTATTACTCCGGGTAAATCTCCAACAGATGTAATGATTTCTTCCATTCTTTCCTGCCCCGGAGCAATCAGGGTAAACCACAGATTAAAACGGTGATTCCGCTGGTAGTTATGGGTTACTTCCTCATAAGAACTCACCCGTTCGGCAGCTTCCTTAAGATTTTGAGGAAGCACTTCTACGGCAACCAGAGTACTTTGATAGCCCAATCCCCGGGGGTCAAATATTCCACCGATTCTTCTGACCAGACCCTTTTCCTTGAAGGCAATAATTCTTTCCATAACCTCTTCTTCCTCGAGGCCCAACCGCTTTGCCAATTCTTTATATGGTTCAGGACTTATGGGAAAATCTTCCTGCATGATATTTAAAAGCTTTTTGTCTATTTCATCCATGGCGCCCTCCCAGATAATTTTAATAAAAAAGTATATAGAAATTCTGAAAATCTTACACCGTGGCTATTTTTGTTTCTAATTAATCTGAATCAACTAGCATCTGCTGCCTCTCCGTAAATAACAGCATGACCGGCTTCCATCATTACAATGCCTGCGGTTTACCACCGTAGACACACCAGGGGTCCTCCGCCATATAATCTCCGTCACTATAGTAATAAGCCCTGGCCCTGCATCCACCGCATAATCCTTCATAACGACATTCTCCACATTTCCCCTGGGAAGGCTGCCTCAAATCATTCAAAACCTGCGACTCCTGCCACAGCTCTTTAAAGTTAGTTTCCCGGACATTTCCCACCCGGATGGGAAGGTATGGACAGGGATGAAGGTCACCGTTAGGCAAAATACAGCAGTATGACCTGCCCGCCAGACAACCCCGACTGAAGCGCATTTCTTCTCCTTTTTGGGCCGCTACCCGCATAAACTGGGGGGCACAGGTGGGCTTTATCTCCATATCCACTTCTTTCTGTTTTTTAAATATTCGGTGAATCAGCTGTTCATACTGCCGCTGCCGCAGGGCATCTTCTTCAATGTCTTTCCCCCGGCCCGTAGGTACCAGGAAAAAAATGTGATGAGCCCGGGCTCCAATTTTTACGGCAAAATCCGTTATCTTCTCAAACTCTTCATAGTTTTCACTGACCACGGTGGTATGAACTTGAAAAGGCAGTCCCACTCTGATACAGTTCTCCATGCCCTCCACTGCTTTTTCCCAGGAACCCGGTACCTGCCGAAAACCATCATGCATGGCAGGATCCGCGCTGTCCAGGCTGATTCCCATGCACATGGCACCGGCTTTTTTTAACTCTTTCGCCAGATTCAAATCTAAAAGGGTCCCTGTGGTACCAAATACCGCCCTCATTCCAGC
>SKNC01000015.1 GCA_007120745.1 Bacillota bacterium | reverse complement strand
TTGGGGTAGAGGTGCCTAACTTTGTAGAGCTAACCGTTACGGAAACAGATCCGGGATTTAAAGGAGATACTGCTTCCGGTGGGTCCAAACCGGCAGTTGTGGAAACCGGTCTCACCATTCAGGTGCCTTTTTTTATCAACGTGGGAGATGTGGTCAGGATTAATACAAAAACCGGAGAGTATATGGAACGAGTATAGTGTAATAATATAATTGTAATATATATTAAAGGAGGTTGAGGTTTTATGGATGATTTAAGAGCAAAATTAGCTTACCTAAAGGGGCTTTCCGAGGGTTTGGACCTGGACGAGAATTCAAAGGAGGGAAAGCTGTTTGCACAGATGATCTTTCTTTTGGAAGGGATGACGGACGTGGTGGATGACCTTCAAGAAGATTATGATGAGTTGTACGAATATGTGGAGGCCATCGACCAGGATTTGACGGATTTAGAGGACGATGTTTACCAGGAGCCTTTTGATGAAGATGAGGAAGACTTTGAAGAGTTTTCCCTGGAATGCCCGGATTGTCATGAAATCGTATATGTGGATGGTGATACTCTGGATGAGGAAGACATAGAGGTTCTTTGCCCCAGCTGTCACAGAGTAGTGTTTGTGCAGGGGGAATTATGGGAAGAAGATGAAGCAGAGCTTGAAGATGATGAAGGAAGTCAAGAGTAAATAACGGCTAAATTCCTCATTTATTCATTACAAATAATTACCAGTCTTTTTACAAGCTAGTTCAACAAAAATAAAAAGCTAGAAAATTTTTTAACAACCGGCGTTTTTGATGCCGGTTTTTTTATTTCAAAAAATGAATAAAAGAACTATTCTGCCATATATTTCTTTAATAAAGCATATTCTTGTCCTGTTTAAAATAACTATTAGTGAAGGGAGCATGACATGTCTTTAAAATTAATAATGAAACAAATCATGCCCTTTTTATCAGCTGACATCAGAACGATTCTTAAAAGGTGTTCTCCTGTTCTCCTGGAGCAGGTTCAAGAAATTCGCTTAAGGGAACAAAGGCCCTTGATGCTGGTTTGGTCTGAAGGGGATATTATGCTCACTGCCGGGGGGAATAAGGCAAAAAGAAAAGAGGATGCTTATCACGTAACAAAAGAGGATTTACACAAGCTTTTGCAAATTATTAGCAGCCATTCTCTTTACGCCTTTGAAGAGGAACTGAAGAATGGATATTTGACAGTTGCCGGAGGACATCGAATAGGGTTGGTGGGCAGGGCAGTTCTCATAGACGGAAAGATAAAACTACAGAAATTTATTTCCGCTGTTAATATCAGGATATCCCGAGAAGTGATTGGGGTGGGGGAAAAAGTTATCCCTCATATATTGGGAAAAAGCAATCGTATATATAACACGTTAATTGTGTCTCCTCCCCAGTGTGGAAAAACCACGCTGTTAAGAGACCTGGTCAGGCTTTTAAGCAGTGGGATGCCGGGCCGTGGATTTCCTGGAGTGAAAATTGGGCTGGTGGATGAGCGTTCAGAAATAGCCGCTTGTTTCCAGGGGGTTCCCCAAAATGATATTGGGCTCAGGACAGATGTAATTGATGGTTGTCCCAAAGTACAGGGCATGATGCTGTTAATCCGTTCCATGTCTCCCCAGGTGCTGGTGACAGATGAGATTGGCAGGACTGAGGATGCGGAAGCTGTAGAAGAAGCTCTTAATGCCGGTGTTTCAATTATTACCACAGCTCACGGCAGCAGAATGAGCGAACTTCACGGAAGGCCCGGTATAAAGAAGCTCATGGAAAGCAGGGTTTTTCAAAGGATTGTGTTTCTAGGAAAAACCAGGGGAGTAGGAACAGTGGAAAGTATCTGGGACCAGGAAAGAGCAAAAAACATTATGTAAACAGAAGCGGTGATGAGATGCTGATTAAAATTATGGGAGCAGCTATGATTCTGACTTCCGCTGCGGTTTTAGGATTTATGAAAGCGGAAAAATACAGGGAACGACTCAGGGAGTTAAGGAATCTTCAGGTTGCTTTACATATGCTCAGTTCAGAAATTCGCTATACTGCTACACCGGTGCCCCTCGCCTTCGCAAAGATTGGCAGCAGAGTGGATAAGCCTGTTTCCTTATTCTTTTTGAGGTGTGCACAGCTGCTGGAGGAGAACCCGGAAGAAGAGTTTTCTCAGATGTGGCGCAGAACAATAGAGGAACATTTTTCGGAAACAGCAATGGAAAGTATTGACCTGGAACTGCTGCTGTCCATCAGTTCTTTTTTAGGAATATCAGACCAGCAGCACCAGGAAAAACAAATTAACCTGATTCTTCACCAGCTGGAGCAGGTTGAGAAAGAAGCCTTTGAAGCCATGCACAAAAACCAACGAATGTGGAGATATTTGGGAGTCATCGGCGGGTTGATGCTGGTGCTCATGTTGATTTAACAAAGGAGAGATATAAATGGATATAGTAAATGTGGACATCCTCTTTAAAATTGCAGGAATTGGTATTTTTATATCCGTTCTCAACATGGTACTGAAACAGGCCAATAAAGAAGAGCAGGCCCAAATGCTCACCCTGGTTGGGGTAGTCATTGTGTTAATGGTGGTAATACAGCTCATAAACCAGCTTTTTATCAGCATAAGAACGATATTTAACATATATTAACCGGAGGTTATTGTTTTTTATGACCATTATTCAGGTTGTAGCTCTGGGACTGTTGGCCGCTGTTTTTATTCTAATTTTGAGAGAAAGTAAGCCGGAGTTGGCTGTCTTTTTATCTTTAGCCGTGGGAGTAATCATCTTTTTTTCTCTGCTCAATTATATAGCCAGTGTGATGCATGTATTAGAAGAACTGACTGTCCGGGCAAACATTAATCTTTTGTATTTAAATACTCTTTTAAAGATTATTGGGATCGCTTACATTGCAGAGTTTGGGGCCCAGGTCTGCAGAGATGCCGGAGAGGGGACAACCGCCAGTAAAATTGAATTTGCAGGGAAAATTATGATTTTATTTTTAGCCATACCACTGGTAGTGGTAGTTCTGGAAACCATCATTTCTTTGATTCCTTGAATAAATAAAAAGAAAACCGGGACTGCACAAAGTCGTGAGGGAACACAAATCACAATATCAATACGCAGGTGAGAACATGCATGGAAACAGAAAGATAGAGGTTAAAATGAGGTGGGTAAACCCTTACACAGTCTTTATAGTACTAGTTGTAATTGCTCTACATATATTTTATTTTCAAACCCCGGCCCTGGCCATGCCCCTGGAGGATGAATTATGGCTGGAGGATGAATTATGGGAAGAACATAAAGAAGTGGTGGATATACAAACCATCGAAGAATACTGGCAGGAGATTACTGGTGAAGTAGAAGAGTATATGCCGCACCTGGAGCTGAATGATATTTTTAATTGGATCAGGGGAAGGGAAGAAACCGGGCTGGACTTGATGGAAATTATAAAAGGACTGCTCAGTTATTTGTTCAGGGAAGTAACGGCAAATCTGTATTTAATGGGGAGGCTGGTGATTCTGGCGGTAATTGCCGCACTGTTGAAAAATCTCCAGCAGGCTTTCAGCAGCTCCCGATTGAGCAGCATAGCCCAGGGCATTATATTTATTCTTCTGATGAGTATTGCCCTCCAGAGTTTTGTTATGGCCAGCAGTATTGGAATCACTGTGATTGGAAGAATGGTTGATTTTATCATGGCCCTAATTCCTCTGCTGCTGACTCTATTGGCCTCCCTGGGGAGCCTTGCTTCTGCAGCCATATTTCAACCGGTGATTATTTTTTCAGCAAGTTTTTTAAGTCTCTTAATTAAAGACCTGGTTTTTCCACTGATTTTTTTAGCCACAGTTCTTCTGCTTGTGGACAGCTTCTCAGAACATTACAAAATATCCAGACTGGGTTTAATTTTCCGGGATGCTTCAATATTTATATTGGGTTTTTCCCTGACAATCTTTGTGGGTATTTTATCTATTTCCGGGATTGCGGGGGCAGTAAGTGATGGAGTTGCTCTTCGTACGGCAAAATTTGTTACAGGAATATTTGTTCCCGTGGTAGGTGGAATGGTGGCCGATGCTTTAGATGCAGTAATTGGTGCTTCATTGCTATTAAAAAATGGATTGATTTTGGGAGGAATGATACTTCTTTTTTTAACCGTGGTATTTCCCCTGCTGAAAATCATATCTATTGTATTTATCTATAAATTTTCTTCCGCCTTGATTCAACCTCTGGGGGAGAACTCATTGTGTGACTGTTTAAATACCATGGGAAACAGTTTGCTGTTGATATTTGCGGCAGTTGTTGCTGTGAGCCTGATATTTTTTATTCTGCTGGTGGTCATTATGGGAGCAGGAAATGCTGCGGTTATGTTCAGGGCTTAGGGGGTGATCCTGCTTGCTCCACACCATAGGTAACGTGGTAAAAAGTCTAATCGTCATTATAATATTAGCTTCTTTTATAGAGCTAATCCTGCCGGAAAATAAATTTCAGCCCTACATTAAACTGGTGGTAGGACTGGTGATTATTGTAACCATTTTAAATCCCCTGCTGCAGCTTTTCCGGATAGTCCCGGACCTGGAAATGGAAATTCTTAGATCTCAGGTGCAATTATATCAGGAGGAAGTATATGTAAATTCTGATGCTGTAGACCGGGCAAAGGGTCTGGTGGTCAACGAATACAAAAGGCGAGTTCAGGGAGAAATTGAGAAAGTGGTGGACCAATACCCGGGGCTGAAAATTGCTTCCATAGAACTTGAAATCATAGAAGATCTGGACAGGGAAGACTTTGGGAAAATTCTATTTTTGGATGTAGCTCTAACGCCGGTTGAGGAAAAGAAAGAGGAAGGCAGGATTTTTGTAGATTCTGTGGTGATTGAGGTAGGAGGTGAAGGGAGAGTAGAAAAAGACAATCAGGTGTCATCGGAACATTACAGGTCTCAAATAGATGGGATTACTGAAGACCTTTCCAGCTCTTTTTCACTGGAAAAAGACTCAATAGAATTGTTTGTAGTGAAATAGCGTAACGGGGTTAGGGGGGAAAGCGGTTGAATGCGTTATGGGAAAAGCTGAAAAACAACTTTATTTATGTGCAGTTCTGTTCCCGGGATCAGAGTGCGAAAAAGAAGAAAGGATTCAAAGATTTCCAATGGGTTATCCTGCTGCTGGCAGGAGCAGTTCTAATGTTGTTTAGTTCTTTCCTTATCTCATCTGAAGGGGAAAGAGCGGAGATGCCTTTGGAGACAGAGGAAGTGCTTCCTGCTTTTGCATCGAAGCAGGAAACCCGGGAGGAAAAAGTTGAGCAGGAACTGGAAAAAATACTGAATAAAATTGAAGGAGTTTCTGATGTTTCTGTTCTCATCACCTTTTATGCCGGGACGAAATATGTTTATGCGGTGAATACTGAGGAAACCTCCCGGCTGACAGAAGAAAGGGACAGGGAGGGAGGCTCCAGAGATATAGTAGAAGAAAACAGCAAGGACCAAGTCATCCTTAGACGGGGGGAAAGGGGAGAGGAAATCCCATTAGTTATTGAAGAAATAAACCCTGAAGTTCAGGGTGTGCTGGTGGTGGCCCGGGGAGTGGAACATCCGCTAAAAAAATCACAAATTGTGGAGGCGGTGAAAACTATCCTGGATCTTCCCTACCATAAAGTAGTTGTGCTTCCCAGGGGCAAATAAATATATTCTTTAAAGGAGGTTCGTCATGATGGATAATAAAAAAATTTGGGCAGTTGTAATCCTGGTTCTTTTTTCAGGACTTATCTGGTGGATGAATATTGAAAAAGAAATGCAGGAGGTAACCCTGACTCCTGCAAGCCAAACCGGTGAAGTGCTGGAAGACCCCACAAATCCGGAAGAAACGCCGGTAGAAGGGAACGCTTTTTTTGTAGAGTACCGCATACAGAGGGACCGGGTGCGGGCACAGGAAATTGAGCTGTTGAAAGATATCATAAATAATCCTGGGGCCAGCAGTGAAGCCAAACAAAATGCTGAACATAAATTAATTGCCATGGTTTCCAAGATGGAACAAGAATTAATGTTAGAAAATATGATTAAAGCCAAGGGTTTCGAGGACGTTGTTTTTTTCTTTGAAGATGGAACAGCTAATGTTGTGGTTAAAGTGGAAGAGCTGACCGATGCGGAGTTTTTTCAGATAGCTGAAGCAGCAGCAAGAATTACCGAAGAAAGTTTGGAAAATATATTGGTAATTGCTAATAAATAATTAGAATCGCCAAAAAATTGCCTTATAATTGAATTTTTCTGCAAAGGTTGGTATAATATAAGAAATCAAGCAGAAAAATTCAGGAGGTGAAATTATTGGCCGAGCACGATATAACCAGCGAACTTGGGGCAATAAAAATCGCCGATGAAGTGGTTTCCATAATTGCCGGGCTGGCAGCCGTTCAAGTGGAAGGAGTAGTAGAAATGAGCGGCGGTGTTGCCGGGGATATTGCAGACCTGTTAAAGCGGAAAAATTTCTCCAAAGGGGTTAAGTCCGTAGTGGGAGACACGGATACCACAGTAGATATTTTCTTAGCTGTTGAGTACGGAGTATCCATTCCCTCCGTTGCCGCTGAAATACAGGCAAAGGTAACCCGGGCTGTAGAAACTATGACCGGATTAAAGGTTTTAAATGTGAACATTCATGTTCAAGGAGTAAATATTCAAAAGAAAGAGGAATAGATTAACCTCTAAAATCCCCCGGGTCTTTTTCAGGGGATTTTAGTTAAACAGGGGGCTTTATCGATGAAATTGACAGAAAGATTTTTTATCGCTGTCATGGCGATATTTTTGTTGTTTATTTCCATATTATTATTTATATTGGCGCTGCCCCTGATCCCCATAGAAATGTTTACAGCGGTTCTGGCAAATTATTTTGGAAGTCTATGGTTAATTGTTCCTTCCGCTGTGTTGATTTTGCTGGCAGTATATATTTTAGTCAAGGGGCTGCAGAGTTCACCAAATCAGAGATTTGTTTCCTTAAAACAATCTACGGGGAACATCAATATTTCTATTGCCGCGGTGGAAAACATGGTGCGAAATATCATGACGCAGTGGGAAAATATAAATTTAAATAGGATTAAAATAAAAAATATGCCCGAAGGCATGACAGTTATCATAAACATTACCGGTTCACCTGAAAAAGTATTCCCGGAACTGGCTGAAGGGGTGCAGAAGTCAATCAAAGAAAGCCTTGAAGTAATGACCGGAATACCGGTGGTTGAAGTTAAGGTGGTAATAGACAATATAGCTGCTTAATGTTGTATTAAAAAGTAAGTTTATATTTCACCTGAAATAGGGATGATGGTTTTAAGAATAAATTTTGTGTTCCATGGTACGCTGTATGGTGAGGCATAAATTCTTATTTTTATATAAAGCGATGCTGGATTCTATTAGATTTAAATATGATGTCGGGGAGGGGACATACTGTTGCGGGACCTCCGGTGGAATGAATTATTTATTGAAAATATGGGAAAAATTTTGGGTGCGTTAGCTGGACTGATTTTGGGCATTATCTTTATAAAGTATGGATTTTTTAAGGGCCTGTTTATCTTGATTTGTACTGCAGCAGGCATATATTTGGGATCTGTTTTGGAAAAAAGCAATAACTGGGAGGATTTTCTTAAAAATTTATGGCCTCCTGATATAAAAGACTGGTAATAGAGCCACCATGCCGGTGGTTTTTCATTTGAGGAGGGTAAGTTGTGAGCCGCAGACAGGTCAGGGAAACAGTTTTTAAAATGCTTTTTCAGATTGATGTGGGTAAGAATATGCCGGATTTTTTTGATGAACAATGGCTGGAGGAGGAACACTTATCCCCCGTTGAGAAAAGTCAGGTGAAAGAAATGATAAAAAAATGTTTAGAAAACCTGGAGACTGTTGATGCTGTCATTCAGAAATTTCTGCATAAATGGGACATCCGCCGTGTTTCAGGGGTTGACCGCAGTCTTTTGAGGCTGGCGGTATATGAAATTAAATTTGAAGAGGATATTCCCCCTATTGTTTCCGTTAATGAAGCCATTGAACTGGCGAAAATATATAAGGGTGAAGAATCGGCAAAATTTATTAACGGGATTCTTGATGGTGTTCTGAAAGAATCGACCGTTGAAAATAAGTAGATTGCAGGGGTGAGGCTCTTCCGATGTAAAAGGGTACTTACCTGAAAATGAGGTTGGTGATAAGGTTTGTACTCTATAGGAATGGATACCAGCGGGTATACTACCTCCCTGGCAGCTGTAAACCTCAAAAGTGAAGTGGTGCTTGATGAAAGGGTACAGCTGCAGGTAAAAGCCGGGGAAAAAGGATTAAGGCAGTCCAAGGCGGTTTTTCAGCATATAAAGAATATCCCCCTTCTCATGGAGCGCCTGTCAGAGAAGGTATCCGGTAAAGACATCGTATGTTTTTCAGCCAGTGTAAAACCCAGGCCGGTAGAAAAATCTTATATGCCGGTATTTAAAGTTGGGGAAAGCTTTGCTAAAAGCTTTTCCAGTACAGCGGCCGTTCCCTTCTTTTTCACTACGCATCAGGAGGGGCACCTTTGGTCAGCTCTTTATTCACTGGAAGAACAGCCGGAGGTTTTTTTGGCACTCCATATATCCGGGGGGACCACAGAGTTAATGAAAGTAAATAAAGAAGATTTAGAGATGAAGATACAATTAATAGGGGGAAGCTCAGATCTTCCTTTAGGGCAGTTTATTGACCGAATTGGGGTAAAAATAGGGCTGCCTTTTCCCTGTGGTCCACACCTGGAAGAACTGGGGAAAGAAAGCAAAAAACCGGTGGGTGTCCCGGTTTCAGTTAAGGGCTGCCTGACCAGTTATTCCGGTCCCCTTTCTCATGTGGAGAGGCTTTTGGACAGTGTAGAGAACCCGGCAGACCTGGCCAGGGGAGTAGAAATTTGTGCAGCCAGGTCTCTTGAAGCTATACTTCACCAGGCTGTCAAGGAAACAGGGATAAAAAAAGTTGTGATTGCCGGTGGGGTAAGCTCCAACAAATTTATCAGGCAGCAGTTGATAGAAAATATTTCTGACGGTCTGCTTTTTTTAGCTGCCCCGGAACTGTCATCCGACAATGCCGTAGGAGTCTCCCTATACGGATTAAAAAAATGGGAGAGACGGCACAGACTATAAGAGAATAAATGCAAAAAGCCTAAAAATAATTGTTTCAAAAAAGGATTTTATTCAGGTAGTGGAGAAAGTAAGTAACTGATAATGTGGTATTGCTTTCACAGGGTAATGAATAAATTAACAGTACATACATAATATGGATGTAGAAGGGAATTTTTAATGACAGCCCAATTAATCAGGGGACCAGTTGTTGAAAAGTCAATTAAAGAAGAAATCATTCAGGAAGTCCGTAAGATTAAAGAATATACCGGAAAATGCCCGGGTTTGTCCATTATACTGGTGGGAGACAATCCGGTTTCCCGGGTGAGCGCTGCAGAAAAAGAGAAGATAGCAGGGGAGTTGGGTTTTTTTTCTGTAGTGAACAATTACCCGGCAACCATTACTCAAGAAGAATTAATTGCTGTAATTGAAGGACAAAATAATGATGAACGAATTCATGCCATTCGGGTGCAGCTTCCGCTTCCCGACTACCTGGATGAACACAGAGTAATTAAAGCGGTCGATCCGGAAAAGGATGTGGACGGACTTCACCCGGTGAACATCGGAAACCTGATTTTATCTGAGGGAGATACATATATTCCTATCGCTCCCCTGGCCTGCCTTAAATTGTTTCAGCATATCCAGTATGATTTAAATGGAAAGCATGCCATTGTGATGGGCCGCAGCAATATCATGGGGAAGCCTATGTCGGTGCTGCTCCTCAAAGAGAATGCCACGGTTACCTTATGTCATTCCCGCACATCCAATCTTTCAGAAATCTGTCGAATGGCTGATGTACTGGTGGTGGCCATAGGTCGGCCGCATCTGGTGAAGAAAGAATGGATTAAGCCGGGGGCCGTGGTGATTGACGTGGGACTGAATCGAGTAGGAGACAAGGTTTTAGGGGACGTTGATTACGAGGAAGTGTCCGAAGCAGCGGGCTTTATTACTCCCCCCGGTGATGTAGGTGCAATTACGGACACCATGTTTATGCTGAACACCCTGGAGTCCTTTAAAAAGACTCTGTAAAGATGTTTGAGTGCGTACCATGTTCAAAAGACCAGGTATTTTTCAACCTGGCATATTAAAAAAGAAATATATTGGAAAGGTATGATTATATGGCTGAAAAACTGAAAGGTAAAGCTGTTGCGGATGCAATGAAGGAAGAACTTACCAAAAGGGTAGAAGCTTTAAAAGCTAAGGGGATTACTCCCAAGCTGGGAATCGTAAGGGCCGGCGGCCGCCCCGATGACCTGTACTATGAAAAGGGCGCTACAAAAACATTGGGTGCTATTGGTGTGGAAGTTGAAGTTTTTGCTTATCCCGAGGATGTTGACCAGGCTGCTTTTGAGAAAGCCATGACCGACGTGGCAAACAATAAAGAGATTAACGGGATTCTCATGTTTTCACCCCTGCCCGATCAGCTGGATGAGCCTAAGATTCGCGCCTTAATCCCGGTGGAAAAAGATGTGGACTGCATGACCCAGGCCGGTGCCGGCAAGGTAATCTCTGATGATGAATCAGGATTCCCTCCCTGTACACCTACCGCCTGCATGGATTTGATGAAGTTCTATAACATTCCTTTAAGCGGTAAAAATGCTGTAGTTCTTGGCCGTTCCATGGTTGTTGGAAAACCTGTTGCCATGCTTCTGCTGCGGGAGAACGCCACGGTAACCATCTGTCATTCCAGGACCGCGAACCTGCCTGAAGTTTGTGCCAGTGCAGATATTCTTGTTGCTGCCGTAGGAAGAGCCAAGATGGTTAATAAAGACTATGTAAAGCCCGGACAAATTGTTGTTGACGTGGGAATCAATGAAGACCCCGACAACCCCGGCAAATACTGTGGTGACGTGGACACCGCAGCGGTAGAAGATATTGTTGAACAGATTTCCCCGGTTCCCGGTGGAGTAGGTTCCGTAACTACAATCGTTCTGTGCAAGCATACCATTATGGCCTGTGAAGCACAAAACGCATAAAGCAAATCAATAAGGACATATAAGTAAAAGGTCTCCTGTGGGGGCCTTTTACCTTTTCTGCCATATCAGGTATTTACAGGGAGTTTTAACATTAGTATAATGGAGTGGAACTTGAAAACTATTTTCTTGCTATCCACTCAATAAAAAGGTCTGGTTGGAGCATGGAGGTTCCCCTATGAATATGGAGAAATATTTACAGGAAAGAAAGGCGATGGTGGATAAAGCCTTACACAGGTTGATTCCTCCGGAGGATGCTTACCCTCAAATGATTCATGAAAGTATAAGGTATAGTATTTTTGCAGGGGGCAAAAGGCTGAGGCCAATTTTAACCCTGGCTGCAGGGGAACTTTATAACCAGGATTTGTCTCGTTATTTACCTGCGGCCTGTGCTTTAGAGATGATTCACTGTTATTCTTTAATCCATGATGACCTTCCGGCCATGGATGATGATGATTATCGCCGGGGGAAACTGACCAATCATAAAGTGTATGGTGAGGCCATGGCAGTTTTGGCCGGTGATGCACTGCTTACCCTGGCCTTTGAAGTTTTGTCCCGGGATTCCTTGAATGATTCTGGAGCAATCATAAAAGTGATGCAGGAAATTGCCGCTGCTTCCGGTACTGCGGGCATGATTGGGGGACAGGTGGTGGACCTGCTTTCCGAGGGTAATCCCGTCAGCGCCGATACCTTAAATTATATCCACAGCAGGAAGACCGGTGCTTTAATTCGGGCTTCGGTCAGGGTAGGAGGAATCCTGGGAGGGGCAGGGGAAGAAGAGCTGAAGGTGCTGACAAGGTATGGACAATGCCTGGGCCTGGCTTTTCAAATTATTGATGATATTCTGGATATAGAGGGCGAAGAAAGTAAGCTGGGGAAAAAAACCGGCATGGATATCCAAAAGAGAAAGGCAACCTATCCGGGTATCCATGGAATTGAACCGGCCAGGGAAAAAGTAAAAGAATTATACCATGCATCTCTGAGTTCCCTGGAGATTTTTGAAGCTAGAGGGGAAGCGCTGAAAATACTTGCCGGTTTTTTAGTGAATAGAGATTATTAAGGCAAGAATAATTCCCCAGGGTGTCCAGGGGAAGTTGTTACAGCTTGGAAAATATGCTATACTTTAATTGTCTAAAAAGCGCAGGTGGCGCAGTATTCTAGTTAATACTCCTGTCTTTGAAGGCGGGCCTAAAAATCCGCTAAGGGCACATCGATGAAGTTCTTGGTGCTGGCTGCTGACGCCCAGTCGGGGGTTGGTGCTGAGAGTTAAGAACTTGGGGCGATCTACAATGGCATGTAGGCGTTGACCCTGGGTTCGTGGAGACCCAATTGGGTGGTGGATTACCTGATAAGTAAATGACTACTGGTTGGGATAGAACCTGTATGCGGTCCAAAGCTGTGTACAGTGTAGCCTGCCTTGAGTGGTGCTGGAGGGAGAGAATCGTCTCGAAACCATCACTGCAAAAGAGGCTAGAAGACAGGGTGCATTATGGAGGAAAACTCCTAGACTGTTCTCAACGGGAGGTCCAAAGGGGATTAAAGTGCGGACTAAGTGGCAATCCAGTCCTGCCGATGGCGACACGGTGGAAATAATTTTAATGGGAAACCGCCAAAACGGCAACGTTATGGTAATTATTGGGGAAAACCTGCTGGACCTAAGCCGCAACGTTTACTCTTTGGGCTGGCACCTGCGCATAACATTAATATATATTATGTCTATTTTTTTTGTTTAAAAGGGTGATTATTTGACAGAGAGAGATTTAGATTTTAGCTTTTTGCGTCCCCGTGTAAGATGGATTTTCCTGGTTTCTATCGGGACATTTATTTTAGCGGTTCTTATAAGTATAGCATCTGAAATTTTGTTAGAAAATATACAATCATTAGTTTTTTCATTTATTATACTGCTTTTGGTTATCGGGATCGGAATTGTCTTTGATACCATAGGTATTGCCGCCGCTGTTGCGGATGAGTCACCATTCCATGCCAAAGCCGCGAAAAAAGTTTTTGGAGCAAAAAATGCCATCTATTTAATAAGAAATGCGGACCAGGTGGCAAATCTCTGCAATGATGTGATAGGAGATATCAGTGGAATTGTCAGCGGCGTGATTGGGGCAGCCCTGGTGTTTCGTTTTGTGGTGGAGCAGCCGGGTCTGGACCGGGCATTGTTCAGTATCGTTATGACCGGTTTCATTGCTTCTCTGACCGTGGGAGGAAAATCTGTTGGAAAAATTGTTGCTTTAGAGAGGGCGAATTCCATAATATTTATGCTCAGCCTGGTTTTAGCTCGAATAGAACAGGTTGTGCCGGGAGCGTTTTCTTTTACCAATAAGTCAAACAAAAAAAGAAGGTGAGGGAGTTAAATGTCCGGAATTATTGAGGAAATTAAAGGTCCCTCGGATGTTAAAAAATTATCTTCTCAAAACTTACATCAGCTAGCTGTAGAAATTAGAGATTTATTAACCACTACGGTTTCACTTAAGGGCGGACATTTAGCAGCTAACCTGGGAGTGGTAGAGCTTACCATTGCGCTGCACTGTATTTTTGACAGCCCCCGGGATAAAATCATTTGGGACGTGGGGCATCAGTCTTACGTGCACAAGATTTTAACCGGCAGGAAAGATGCTTTTTCTACCTTGAGGTGCCATGGTGGAATCAGCGGGTTTCCCAAGTGTGCGGAAAGTCCTCACGACGTGTTTCAAACAGGCCACAGCAGTACCTCTGTTTCCGCTGCCCTTGGGATGGCCAAGGCCAGGGACTTAAAGGGAGAAAAGCACCATGTGATTGCAGTGATTGGGGATGGCGCCCTCACCGGGGGAATGGCTTTCGAGGCATTAAACCATGCATCTCATACCAAAGCCAATCTTCTGGTGGTCTTAAACGATAATGAAATGTCCATATCAAAGAATGTTGGCGGAATGTCAGCCTATCTAAGCAGGATGAGAACAGACCCTGCCTATTCTAAAATGAAAGAGGACATAGAAATTTTAATGAGAAAGATACCTGCCATAGGTGATGCAGTTTATAAGTCCTTAGGCCGGGTAAAAGATACTTTGAAATATCTGCTGGTTCCGGGGATGCTTTTTGAAGAACTGGGATTTACTTACCTGGGGCCCATTGATGGACATAATATGCAGCTGCTGCAGCAGTTATTTATCAGTGCAAAAAAACTGAAAGGGCCTGTGCTAATCCATGTTCTAACCAAAAAAGGAAAGGGGTTTGATATTGCCGAGAAGAATCCCGACCGGTTTCATGGGATCGGACCCTTTAATATTAAAAATGGAGATGCGGTTAAAAATTCCAAGGTTCCTACATATACAGAGGTATTTAGCCAAACCTTGATTAAACTGGCGGAAAAAGATAAAAGGATTATTGGGGTTACCGCAGCCATGCCCTCGGGCACCGGGCTGGACAAATTTGCTGTAAAGTTTCCCCATCGTTTTTTTGATGTGGGAATTGCTGAACAGCATGCCCTTACCTTTAGTGCTGGAATGGCCAGGGAGGGGTTCAAGCCTGTGTTGGCCGTGTACTCTACCTTCCTCCAGAGGGGATACGACCAGGTAGTGCACGACATATGTCTTCAAAACCTGCCGGTGATTCTGGCGGTGGACCGGGCGGGAATCGTGGGAGAAGATGGAGAAACTCACCAGGGAGTTTTTGATATTTGTTTTCTCCGGCATATTCCCAATATGGTGGTTATGGCTCCCAAAGATGAGAGGGAACTGCAGAACATGCTTTACACAGCTCTGCAGCATCATGGGCCTGCGGCCATAAGATATCCCCGGGGCCATGGGATGGGTGTTCCCTTAAATTCAGATTTGGAAAAAATAGAAATTGGAAAATGGGAAATGCTTGAAAAAGGATGGGACCTGGCATTTTTCGCCCTGGGAACCATGGTTCCTTTGGCCCAAAAGGCCCGGGAAGAATTAGAAAAATATGGTATTAAAGCTGCAGTGGTTAATGCCAGGTTTGTAAAGCCCCTGGACCGGCACTTTATTCTGAATACAGCAAAGAAATGCAGAAGGATTATCACCGTGGAAGAAAATGCACTGCAGGGGGGATTTGGCAGTGCTGTGTTAGAACTGTTGGATTCCTCCGGAATTTTAGACCTGCAGGTAAAGAGTATGGGAATCTGTGACCATTTTGTGGAACAGGGTTCCCGGGAAATTTTGCTGGAGAAATGCGGCCTCAGTGTAGAAAAGTTGGTGCAGCAGGCCTTGGACCTGGTAAAGAGCTCCGATTTACCAAAAATAAATCCTGCCAGTGGGTGAAAAAAATGAAAAAACGCCTGGATACAATGCTGGTTGACAAAGGATTATGCTCTACCCGTTCTCAAGCCAGGGCATTCATTATGGCAGGAAAAGTAACGGTAAACGGAAAACCGGTGGATAAGGCAGGTTTCCCCGTGGATATTTCTTGGGACATCCAGGTTCAGCAGGGCCTTTCCTATGTGAGCCGGGGAGGACAAAAATTAAAAAAAGCATTAAATGATTTTAAAGTACCTGTAAAAGGAAAAATAATTATGGACGTGGGGGCTTCAACAGGAGGCTTTACCGACTGTGCCTTGCAAAACGGGGCAAAAAAAGTGTATGCCATAGATGTCGGGTACGGACAGCTGGACTGGTCTCTGCGCAATGACCCCCGGGTGATTAATATGGAGAGAACGAACATCCGCCGCTTGAGTCCCGATATGCTTCAGGAAACACCGGATATAGCCACAGTGGATGTGGCTTTTATTTCGTTAAAACATGTATTTCCGGTGTTAAGGTCCATAGAGATCAAAAAAATCATTGCTTTGGTTAAGCCTCAGTTTGAAGCGGGAAAAGAACAGGTCGGGAAAAGAGGAGTTGTAAAAGACCCCAAAGTACATAAAGAAGTACTGTTTAGAGTGGTAAACGAGGCAGAAAAGCAGGGGTATTTTTTAAAATCTTTGACTTTTTCACCCCTGAAGGGACCCCGGGGCAATATTGAATATCTGGGTTATTTTCTCTGGAGTGTGCAGGATCTGGATAAATCTGATTTAACTTCTCTGGTAGAAAACACAGTCTATAAAGCAGCCTTAGAACTGTAAATTATTAACTCCTGTCATTGTTTTTTCTTTATTTAAAAGAGGAAATAATACATAAAAAGCGAAATAACAATAATGAATTTGAAGAAAGATACAGGATTTCCGGGTTTTTCTTGCAGGGAGGGAAGTAAGTGAATGCCATCGGAATTATAGCAAACCTTCATAAGGAAGAGGTATTAGAAACTGCAAAGCGTATTTTAACTCTGTGCCAAAAATACAATTTAAAAGTATTTTTCACGGTAGAATGTGCTAGTCTTTTGGGCATTCCTGAATTAGGTTATCCTACTCATCGGTTTTCTGAAATGGTGGACCTGCTGGTGGTTTTAGGGGGGGATGGAACCATCCTGGCGGCAGCTAGAAATTTTGTGGGAGATGAAATACCCATCCTGGGGGTTAATCTTGGCCATGTGGGGTTTTTAGCCGAAATTGAAGTGTCGGAGCTGGAATCCTCTATGGAAAAGATTCTAAATAATGATTTTGAAATACAAAATCGAATGATGCTTTATGCCGAGGTGATTCGCAAGAACAAGGTGGAAGCTTCATTTTTTGCCTTAAATGATATTGTTATATCCAAGGGTCCTTTTTCCAGGACCATTAGATTGGAAACGTATATTAATAATCACCTGCTGGAGGCGTACCCGGGGGATGGAGTGATTATCGCCAGTCCTACGGGATCTACAGGATATTCCCTTTCCGCGGGAGGTCCCATTGTAAACCCGGCCTTAAATCTTTTGGTGATAACACCCATATGTCCTCATATGATGCATCACCGCTCGGTAATCATTGCAGAAAATGAAAAGGTTCTTATAAAAGCCTATACCCAGCAGGCGGAAGTAGTGCTGACAGTGGACGGCCAGCAGGGATTTCAATTAAAAAATGACGATGAAATTTTGGTAAAAAAGGCAGAGCACAGCACAAAACTGGTAAAGCTCACGGATGTAAACTTTTATGCTCTTCTTCACCGAAAATTAAGGGAAAGATAATGTGAGGGTGGTTTTATGCTGACAGAACTTTTTGTTAAAAACCTGGCGTTGATTGATTCCTTGAAAATGAGTTTTTCTCCCGGGTTAAATGTGTTAACGGGAGAAACCGGTGCCGGTAAATCTATTATCATGGGGGCTGTCAAACTTTTGTTGGGGGAGAGGGCCAGCAGTGAATTCATAAGGACCGGAACAGAAAATGCACTGGTGGAAGGCTTGTTTCACTTCTCCTCGCCAGAATTTAAAAAGTTTATTGGTTACCTGCTGCATAACATCGGCCTGGGCTTAGAGGAAGAGGATATGCTTTTTTTATGCCGAGAGCTTTCCGTATCGGGCAGGAATATTTGTAGAATAAACGGGAGAATGGTCCCTCTTAATGTATACAGGGATGTGGGACAGTACCTGGTGGAGTTTCACAGCCAGGGACAGCAGCAGATGCTGAGCAGACAAGCATCTCACCAGGGTTTATTGGACAACCTGGGAGGTAGAGAAGTATTCCTGCAGAGGGAACGAGTCAGTGAACTTTATACACGATGGAAACGATGTCAGCAGGAAATAGAGGCACTGTACCTGGATGAAGCGGAAAAAGAAAAAAAATTGGATATTTTAAAATTTCAGTATGAAGAAATAAGCAGTGCAAAACTTTCGCAGGAAGAAGAAAATATACTGCTGGAAGAAAGAAGGAAAATCAATAACAGGGAAAAACTATTACACAGCCTGAACCTCATCTATGATAGATTATATGGAGGCAGCGAGTATCCTTCGGTGGTAGACAGTATAGGATTTATTCAAAAAGAATTGGAAGGAATCCTAAAATATGACCAGTCTTTAGATGACAAAATTCCAGGGATTGAGCAATCTCTGGCAGTGCTTACGGAAATTAGCCTGGAAATAAAAGAATACCAGGATAATTTATATTTTAAAGAGGAAGATATTGAAGAAATAGAAAACCGCCTGGATTTGATAAATCGTTTAAAAAGGAAATATGGACCCGGCGTTGCGGAAGTATTAGCATATGAGAGACAGTTAAAAGATGAAATAGATGATCTGCTGGATAGTGATAAAAAATATCAGGAATTAATGAAAACAAAGGGTGTGCTGGAAGAAAGCCTGGTGGAGGAATCAAGTAAGCTCAGGAAATTACGTCAGAAAACTTCCCACAACCTGGAACAGCAGGTATCAGCCTTACTGCAGGAACTGGAAATGCCCCAGGCGATTTTCCGGGTTTCCCTGAGTAAAACAGAGGCATTTACCTCCATGGGTTTTGATCGGATAGAATTTTTATTTTCGGCCAACCCGGGAGAAGAATTGAAGCCTCTCTCAAAAGTCGCGTCCGGTGGGGAAATGTCCAGAATCATGCTGGCCCTTAGAACGGTTCTGGCGGAATCTGATGAAACTCCTTCGGTGGTATTTGACGAGATAGATACAGGCCTTGGTGGTGCTTCGGTGCAGGCGGTGGCAGAAAAAATTCATTATATTTCC
>SKNC01000082.1 GCA_007120745.1 Bacillota bacterium | reverse complement strand
CTCCTCAATTCAGCCGGGGCCCTGCCGGGACCAGCCGGTAATTTGGCCACTGCAGCTGGTGAAATTCTGGATGCCTGTAAAAGTCCCTAGTCTACCTGGAACAATGATTGCTGGTCAATGTCAGGGTGTATGTTATGTTAAAAATACTTGCTGTAAATGTATCTAACTATAAAAGCTGTGGTTGGGTTAGCATGGAGGTGATATAAATTATGAAAGAGCTTCATAAAATTAAACGGGTGTTTCACTATGATAATCAGGACCGCCTGGTTTCTGTGACCATGGAGAGTGGTCAGGAATTTCATTATGCTTATGATTCTGCGGGAAACCGCACTTCTGCTGCCCCCGGGGAAAGCAGGATAACCACCACAGCGGCAGAAGAACCGAAGGCCCTGGAGCTGGAACGGCAGTATTCTCTGTTAAAATCACAGCTGGACACTAACCAGATTTCCTCGGAGGAATTCGTGGAAAGGGTCAACAGAGAACTGCGGTTTGAGGACAGCCGGGGAAGATGGCATCAGATACGGCCCCTGGACGGTAAATGGCTGGTATGGGATGGAGAAAAATGGGTGGAACTAAATTGAGCGGAACATTTTATTTAAGTAAAAAGTTTGGAAGTACTAATTACTTTTAACAGGGGAAATTACCCCGGTTTAAAATCGTGAAAAGCTGAAGTTTACAACATTTAAAGATTAAAGCAGAATAATGCCAATATAATAACAAAGTTGAGGGAGGGTATCATGTCAAAGGAATGGTACATACTGAAAGATGGAAAACAGGAGGGCCCCATGAGCTGGGACCAGCTTATGGAAATAGCACGTTCCGGATTGCTTGGCCCAAAAGATTTTGTCTGGACCAGTGAATTCAAGGATTGGGTACCGGCAGAAAAGGTGCAGGGTCTTATGCTGGCGCCCCCGCCCCCGCCGCCTGCAGCCCCTCCACCACCTCCACCTTCGGGAACTCCACCACCTCCACCGCCTGGAAGTTTCCCGCCTCCACCTCCACCGCCGGCCTCTTTTCCAGAGACCAAAAGTTCCCCACCGCCCTTGACCTCTTCACCAGCATCCGGGGCCATGTCTGGTGTCGGAAGCCAGGGACAGGAGGAGCCGCAGAAAAAAACGGGGAAAGGGTGCTTAACTTTCCTGGTTGGGGCCATACTGGTGGCAGTGTTGACGATCATTTTTCTTGTGGTAGTTTACAACAGGTTTGCAGCAGACTTTAACGTAAGGGAGACACTGCAGGAAATTCTTCAGCAGGAATTAAATTTGGAACCAGACCGGGACATTGATTCTGAAGACAATGGTTCTAATCAACAAACCACAGCACCTGTAGACCCTGTACAGGAGGAGGAAAGCATTGAAGAGCAGTTGAGGAACAATGAAATTATTGCCCTTTTAGGGAAAAGCATGGAAGACATAAAGCAGAGGTATGGAGAGCCGGAATTCATAGACTTTTATTCGGGA
The DNA here is from genome assembly GCA_007120745.1 of Bacillota bacterium. GTDB lineage: Bacteria > Bacillota > Dethiobacteria > SKNC01 > SKNC01 > Contubernalis. The sequence continues at coordinate 4,388 of SKNC01000082.1, read as the reverse complement.
TCCTGGTATCACAGTTACATTGATCCCCATGGAATATTGTTTTATTATTCAGAAGAACTGCCTGAAGCAGATGTAGTTGTAGGGATTTCCCTGGTGAATGACAGTGATATAATGGGAACCAGGGTGGGGATGTCTGTCACTGAGATAAAAGGAGTTCTGGGGATTCCTTTCGACGAGGGTTATGACGAGGCGTACAGCCCACCTGACTACTTGTTGTATTACAAATTTGAGGGAGTGCATCAGTGCGGCATAAGCGGCCGAAAAGACCTGGAAATCTATTATTATGCTTCATCTCCTGACTCCACCATAAATTATATAGATATTTACTGCAAGTAAAGGTGATGAAAACATAATATATATTTAGATGACAGCGCCTGATACGAAAACCGGAATCTATGAAGTTTCCGGTTTTTTGTGTGATTAGTGTCAAAAGTTATAAAAATTTTCAGATGGTTATTTTATGGGCGGCGTTTTTCCCCAGTACCGCGATTTCTTTCCTGTGGGTGTAACTCAGTATCCCCGCGATGATAAGAAAAATATTTTCATAATTAGTCTATGTTGATTCTCCTTTCCTTCCAGCTTACGGAACGAAAAAGAAAAGTGCGAATCATGGATAACAGAAAAATCAGGAAAAAAAACAAAAGATACAGTGGGTATACAAGGGGTGTAAGCAGTCCAAAGTTACCAATCTTTCGAGATATTATAAACAGCTGAAACACGAAAAGCAGGTAGACAACCACCTGCAGGGGAAAATATTGTCCCATTAACAAGGTAAATCCGGAAAAAAGCATACCGGTGACCCAAAGAAAAAGAATCGTCAGTGTAAAAACATCCAGGGACCTGGCACCAACGGCAAAATTTTTGCTCCAGCCTTCCACCAGGGAAAACAGGCCTTCGGGATACATGCGAAAAGAAATGCTTTCTCCTCCTAAAAAATTGTTCACAGGTATATCCTGTTTTCTAAATGCTTTTCCCAGCTCAATATCATCCAGCACGCTTTTTCTCACTTTAAAATGCGTGCCTGCTTTTTCATAATCCTTTTTTTCACAAACAATACAAGGGCCGAAGGCCCCAATGGGTTTTACCAGGGGTGCCCATGCAGAAAAAGTCCGCATTGCTGCAATAGCCACGAGGTTAAATATGAAGGAAAAATGTTCGTACCTCTTTTTCATGACATGGTGAGGTTGAACAGAAATCATCCCCGAATATTTGTTCTGTATCTTTAGAAGCCTGTCCACAGCTCCTGGGATCATTTGGACATCAGCATCTAGAAAAATCAAAAATTCCCCTTCTGCATGAATATAACCCTGCCAGCAGGCCCAGGATTTCCCTATCCAACCCTCAGGAGGATCCCCCGTAAGACTAATTACTTTTACATGAAAGTCTTCAGCCAGAGGTTTTGTTTCATCTTTAGAATTATCGTCCACTACAATTACTTCAAAATTTTTATACGTCTGATTTTCAAGACTTTTTAAAATGACGGGAATGTTTTTTTCTTCATTACGGGCGGGAATAATGATGGATACCCTTCTGTTTTGTAAATAATTACTACCTTTTTCTACTTCATTCACAGTTTTTAAGCGGTAAAATAGCATTACTCCTGACAGCCAGGATAGGACTATTATAAATATTCGATAATAAAATAATATATTCGGCATGATAGCTCCTTTGCACATAAAATTCAAAAAAGGTTTTAATCTGCCGCATCATCGGCAGAACCCGGGACAATTTTGGCGTGCAGCGCAAGATTACGGCTAACCTGTGCATTCAATATTGATGTTTTTGCTGTCCTGATACCGCTCCACAAAAGATAAACAGCTAAAATTAAAGAGCCCAAAATATCAACATAACGAGTTACAGGATGAGTTGGTATAAAAGCTACCGCCGCCAGGGCAGCAATCACACAAAAATCAACAAAGGCTTTAGCTCGATAAAGCAGGCGTTGTGCGTCAATGATAGAACTGTACTGTTCCCCTGTTAACTTTGAATATCGTCTCCAAAACCATGAATTTACAATCAAGCCTAATGTAGCGATGACAAGACCGGGGTAAACATTTCCTCCGGGTTGAAAAGAAGAAAGGCGGGTGGATGCCAGAAATATCATAATGATACCGGAACAGCTGAGGGCAGCAGCAACAGTGATTCCTGCTATTTTTTCCATGTCAGCTTTTCTTTCCGGGGCAAGCGCTTTATTTCGAACCAGATAACGAAAGACCCACCAGGATACAAAGAGAGCTACCAGTTCTACGGTGCGTCGGATAAAATCAGCCAGCTGTGTTGTAGAGTGGCTTAATATAACTGCTATTCCCGTAGTTAAAGGTGCCCACATGCTTAAAAGGAGAGCGGCCAGAAGCGTTTTTTCCCGACTGGCCGCTTGTTTTTTAGAAAGTGTATGCATGCTACCACCCCAAATAAGTAAATAAGTAATCCAGCGTCAATATGAAAAGTGCTGCTGAAAGCGGCACCGTAAAGGTGTCAGCGCCCCTCCGGGAAAATAACTCTACCAGGCCGCAAATGGGTGCCACTATGATGGATATGACGAGACTTATATGCCAGGGTTTTCCTGCATAGAGTAGAAGACTTATAAATACTCCAATTCCTGCAAATAAGATCATGGCAGCTGTCCCTTCATAAGTTTTCCCTTTATCAATTAATGAGTGAAGGAACCTGCGGCGGCCAAACGCTTTCCCAATTAAAGCGGCAGCGGCATCACCGAAACCCCATGCCATGACTGCTACTGCTGCAACGTAATGCCAGTTGGAGCCCAGCAGTCCCCAGAAGAGAAATATTAAGATGGCAAAAGTAAGCTCAGCATATATAAGCTGCTTTCTCAGTTCGCCACCTTTGTTCTCCCGGTCCACCAAACTATTTTTATACCAGGCGGTTTCTTCCACCAGGAAAAGAAAAGGATATGCCAGGATAATCAGTAAAAGGACGGCTCCTACTGCCAGATACCACATGCTGAACAATTCCAACAGGAGAAATATTGACAGGCTGTAACCAACATGCTGAATCTTACGAACCAGCTCATTGGGAACCCCTAAACATTTCTTTAATACCACGGGAATTAAAAATAAAAACAAAAGGTAATAGGCCAACAGTACTGCAAATCCTATCAAATCACTTAACATCAATACTGCCTCCTGCAATATTATTTGAAGACCGGGCTCTGGAGAAATTTTCCGATACCCTGGAGAACAAATTTATAAATTTATATATTTCTTCCTCTGAGACCCCCCGGGCTGCGATGGAATAAACCTCATTATAAACATGCTCTACCTTCGGCCTGATTTTCCGGGCACTGTCAGTTAATAAAACACGACTGGCCCGGCGGTCAATAAAATCCTTACTTCGAATGACATAACCCTTTTTTTCCAGGGATTCCAGTGCCCTGGAAACAGCCGGTTTACTTATGTCCAGCTGTCCCACAATATCATCCTGCCGAACTTCGTTGTTTTGGGTGAAGAGATGGAGCAGTATATTTCCTTCCGCACTGCTGAGGTTCAAAGGACGCAATCCTTCATTCACCATCTGCCTGGAGGTACGAATTATGTTATTAGCGAATAACCAAATAGCTTTTATATCAGACATTTTCAACCTTCCTTTAGTTAACAATTTAAATTTATTATACACTTAAATAGTTAACATGTAAACTATTTAAGTGTGGAAAAATGATCGAAATGGATTGAAAAGGGGTGAATCTATTTCCTCTTTCTAGAGGTTGTCCTGGTGACGTTTTATTTACGGCATAAAAAAAAGACTCGAAAGCCTTTAAAATCAAATGGTGCCGAAGGCCGGACTCGACCGGCACGTTCAGAGAACGCTTGAGTTTGAGTAATGAGACGAACAATTCCTTATGTATTATAATGTGTCAACAAGCCCCGTATATAAAGGATTCCAGTGATTTGCTATTCCGTTTCATTTCCTTTCGTGATAGGAAAAAGTAACTGTCTTGTGTATATCAGTTAAGCAGCAAGCTCTGTAGGGCGTACAAGCTTCGTAGAAGGGGGCTAAGTAGGTAGGGACAGGCTTAAGAAGTAAACGATGATGTAGCGGCGTTAGGAAGGTTAATAAATTACCTTAGTTTACCTAGTTTTCTGAAAAATAGAAGGAAAAACTTGGAGATATGTAGAAACCAAGAGATGGTTATAAAACGCTTGCAAATTATGTATAACCCTAAGGCTAAACAATACGAAGTTGCATATAGTCGGGGATCGGAAAAATGAAACTCAAGCTCTACTATTTCACAGGAACCGGAAACTCACTGGTGGTGCCCGTAACATAGGCAGAGAATTTGCTCATGCTGAATTGATCTCTATGCCAAAGCTTATGTGTGGAGTGAATTGTTCCGTATAAATCTCATTTAATTTTACTAAATAGTTTCCCCT
>SKNC01000055.1 GCA_007120745.1 Bacillota bacterium | reverse complement strand
GTGCGAGGTAAGCTAAAAAAATGAAAAGCTTACCTTTTTTTTTGTCAAAAAACCCAGGATTGGCGGGTTTTTCACAAACTTGTTTTTTAAAAAAAAATAGTATATACTTGGTAATAATGCAGGCGAAGATAAAGATAAATGAGTGAGAAGACTGTTTTCACCGGTTCATTGTGGGGGGATTTGAGGGATGATTAAAATAGCCATAGATGCCATGGGAGGCGACCTGGCTCCCAAAGAAATCATTAAAGGATCAGTGGAAGCGGCAGGAGACGTCGAAGATTTAAAAATATTCCTGGTGGGACAAGAGGAAAAGATTGTTGAGGAACTAAAACTGTTACAGCATTATCCCGAAGATAGGGTAGTCATTGTTGACGCCAGGGAAGTGATTTCGGCAGAAGAACAGGCAGGAATAGCCGTTAAGAAAAAAAAGGACTCTTCCATGCATGTGGCCATGAGTCTGGTGAAGGAACAAAAGGCAGAGGCCGTTGTCTCGGCTGGCAATACGGGAGCTTTCATGGCGGGGGGTCTGCTGATTATAGGACGGCTGAAGGGTATCAGCAGGCCTGCCCTGGCACCTTTGATTCCCACCTTTAACGGGGACCGGTTTATGTTGTTGGATGTAGGAGCCAATGTAGATGCCCGGCCGGATCACCTGCTTCATTACGGAATCATGGGCAGTATTTATGTACAGAAGCTTATGGCAAAGGATATGCCCAGGATAGGGCTTTTAAATATTGGAACAGAGGAAGGAAAGGGGAACCAGTTGACTCGAGAAGCCTTTCTCTTGTTTAAGAAATCTCCATTGAATTTTATAGGGAACGTTGAGGCCAGGGATCTGTTGGAAGGAGCAGCGGATGTGGTGGTCTGTGATGGTTTCACTGGAAATATTGTTTTAAAGATGATGGAAGGAATTGCAGGAGGAATATTCTCTTCCCTTAAGAAAGAGCTGCAGAAAAGCTTGACCAGCAGGGTAGGAGGTCTCCTGCTTATGTCCGGTTTAAAGGACATGAAAAAAAACCTGGACTATACGGAACATGGTGGGGCGCCGCTGTTAGGGGTCAAAGGTATCTGCATCAAAAGTCATGGTTCTTCCAATGCAAAAACGATAAAAAACGCCATTATGAACCAGACTTATCCGCTTACCAGAGAAAAAATAAACGATATCATCCTTGGTGAACTGGCTGAAATGATATAAATTAAGGGGTGGTCCCATTGAACCAACAGGTTTCCGCAGGAATCATCAGCACCGGTTCTTTTTTACCGGAAAAGGTATTAAGTAACGAAGACTTGGAAAAAATGGTGGAAACCAGCAGTGAGTGGATTTGTTCCAGGACGGGGATTCGGGAAAGAAGGATTGCAGAAAAAGATATATCTGCATCGGATTTAGCGGTGCGGGCTGCTGAACGTGCTCTGGAGAGAAGTGGTCTTTCAGCAGACCAGCTGGATTTAATCATTGTCGCCACCATCACGCCGGATATGTTTTTTCCCTCCACCGCCTGTATTGTGCAGGACAGGATAGGAGCCAGGAAAGCTGCGGCTTTTGATATATCTGCGGCATGCACAGGATTTGTATATGGATTAACCATAGCGGAGCAGTTTATTAAACTAAAAACGTACCGGTACGTGCTGGTTGTTGGGGTGGAGGTCCTGTCTAAAATTGTAGACTGGTCCGACCGGAACACTTGCATTCTGTTTGGAGATGGAGCAGGGGCCGCGATTGTCGGCCCGGTACAGCCGGGGAAGGGGATTCAATATTCCCACTTAAGGGCGGATGGCTCCGGCGGAGACCTTTTAAAAGTTCCGGCGGGTGGGTCTAAGATCCCCTGCAGCCGGGACTCCCTGGAGAATGGACTGCACTTCTTAAAAATGTCAGGGAAAGATATTTTTAAGTTTGCTGTGAAAGTGATGGAGGATTCCACCCGTGATGCCATGGAGGCCTGTGCTTTAAAGGTAACGGATATTGACCTTTTAATTCCTCATCAGGCCAATCTTCGGATTATCCATTCCGGGGCCAAAAGGCTCAATCTGCCTCCTGAAAAAGTATGGATTAACATTGACAGGTTTGGAAATATCTCAGCAGCCTCCATCCCGGTAGCTTTAGATGAGGCGGTAACCTCCGGGAAAGTCAGGGAAGACAGCCTGGTAGTGCTGTTGGGTTTTGGCGCAGGGTTAACCTGGGGGGTAAATGTGCTCCGCTGGTAACCCGTTTTTGCCCGGTATGGCTTCACTTTCCTGCCGGTGATTTTTCAATAAAGGAGGGCAACATGCAGAAAAGCAGAATTTGCAGCTTATTGAATATTGAATATCCCATACTTCAGGGAGGCATGGCCTGGGTAGCAACAGGAGAACTGGCAGCAGCAGTATCCCGGGCCGGGGGGCTAGGAATTATTGGAGCGGGACAATCTTCCGCGGAACTGGTTGAAAGGGAAATTGACAAGGTTCAAAATCTTACAGATAAGCCCTTTGGTGTAAATATTATGCTTCTTTCACCCTATGCGGAGGAAATTATTCAACTGGTTCTGGACAAAGATGTACCTATTGTCACTACCGGGGCGGGAAATCCAGGAAAATATATGGATGATTTTAAAAAAAAGGGAGTCAAGGTAATCCCGGTGGTAGCTTCCGTAGCCCTGGCCAGAAGGCTTGAAAAACAGGGAGTGGATGCTATTATTGCAGAAGGAATGGAATCCGGTGGACACGTGGGTGATATAACTACCATGGTCCTGGTTCCTCAGGTGGTACAGGCGGTAAAAGTTCCCGTAATTGCTGCCGGAGGCATTGCTGATGGCAGAGGAATGGCTGCAGCCCTGGCCCTGGGAGCGGAGGCGGTGCAGATGGGTACCCGATTTATCTGTGCTGAAGAATGCACTGTACATAATAACTACAAAAATATGGTTTTGAAGGCCAAAGACAGGGAAACCGTGGTCACCGGAAGAAGTACCGGGCATCCGGTTAGAATCATAAAAAATAAGCTTTCCCGACTTATTGAACAGATGGAAGCTCAGGGAACTCCTGGGGAAGAAATAGAAAGCATGGGTGTGGGAAAACTGAGAGCTGTTGTAAGGGAAGGCGATACGGTCATGGGTTCGGTTATGGCAGGACAGTCTGCAGCCATGGTTAATAAGATTGAACCCGCCGGGGAAATCATCAGGCAGGTTATGGCTGAGGCTTGTGAGATTATGAAGGTTTACGGTAATATGAATCAAGAATATTGTAGGGAGAAAGAATAATGAAAAAAATTGCATTTCTTTTTCCCGGCCAGGGTTCTCAATACCCGGGAATGGGTCGGGAGCTGTATGAAAGGTTTGAAGAGGCCAGGAAAGTTTTCCAAACGGCTGATAAGGTAATGGGGTATGACTTTACTTCCCTGATTTTTGAAGGTTCCAGGGAAGAACTGCAGAAAACGGAGGTAACCCAACCGGCGGTACTGGCAGCCAGTTTGGCTGTATTTGAGGTGCTGAAAGCCCATAACATTTATCCCCAGGGAGCTGCAGGATTGAGCCTGGGTGAATATTCGGCCCTTACGGCGGCGGGGGTTTTCTCATTGGAGAAATCTGTCAGGCTGGTGCAGAAACGGGCAAAGTATATGCAGGAGGCGGTTCCCGAAGGAGAAGGAGGAATTGCTGCTATTCTGGGTCTTGCGGAGGAAAAAGTTCGGGAAGTCTGCCGGGAGGGTGAAACCTATGGGATTGTCAGTCCGGCTAACTATAATTGTCCCGGACAGGTGGTTATTGCGGGAGAAAAGACTGCGGTGGAGAAGACGGTGGAGCTGGCAAAAAAAGCCGGAGCCAAGAGGGCAGTGCTGCTTCCCATGAGCGTTCCCTCCCACTGTGCCCTGCTGCATTCGGCGGGGGAAAAGTTAATGGAAGAATTAAAAGATGCAGCAATAAATGACCTTTCTTTTCCTGTAGTGGCAAACATCAGGGCAGGTTACTACCAGGGACCCCAAGAAGTGCTGGAACTGCTGACAAAGCAGTTGAGTCAACCGGTTTTATGGCAGAAATCCATGGAGTTTTTTGTGCAGGAAGGATATAATTTTTTTGTGGAGGTAGGACCGGGCAGCACCTTAACCAATTTTATGAAAAAAATAAACAGGGATATCAGCTGTGTGCAGGTGGAGGACTGTTCTTCCCTGAAAACACTTTTGTCCCATCTGGAGGGGAATCATAATGGATAAAACCTGTGTTATAACCGGAGCATCCCGCGGTATCGGCCGGCAGATTGCCCTTGTCCTGGGGGAACAGGGGATGAACGTGGTGATAAACTACCGGGGCAGCCGCGAACAGGCGGAAGAAACAGCTGCTGAAGTAGAAAACCGGGGGGGACGGGCCATGTTGATTCAGGGAGATGTGGCGGATTTTCAAGAATCTGAGCAGTTAGTGAAGGCCTGTGTTGATAAATTTGGTAGAATTGATATACTTATAAATAACGCTGGAATAACCCGGGATTCGCTGATTATGCGGATGAAAGAAGAGGACTGGGATAAGGTAATCAGTACCAACCTGAAAGGGGCCTTTAACTGTTCCCGGGCAGCGGTTCGTTTCATGATGAAGCAAAAAGAGGGAAGAATTATTAACATAGCTTCGGTGGTAGGATTGATGGGAAATCCGGGCCAGGCCAACTATGCAGCGGCCAAGGCCGGGATTATTGGATTTACAAAAGCATTGGCCAAAGAAACAGCCTCCCGGGGGATCCTGGTAAACGCTGTGGCACCCGGATATATTCAAACGGAGATGACCGATGCTCTTCCTGATGAAACCAAAGAAAAGATTTTAAAACACATACCTTTGGGACGCCTGGGCCAGCCGTCGGATGTTGCGGAAGTGGTGAGGTTTTTGTCCCTGGAGGCCAACTATATAACAGGTCAGGTACTGGTGGTTGATGGCGGCCTGGCCATGTAATTATGGATACATAAACCATTTTTCTAACAAGGGGGTGAAATGATGGACATCTTTGAAAAAATAAAAGAAATGATTGTAGAACAGCTGGGAGTAGATGAAGAAGAGGTCAAAATGGAGACTACTTTTAAGGACTTAAATGCAGATTCCCTGGATGTTGTGGAACTGGTTATGGCTATGGAAGAGGAATTCGACCTGGAAATCGCAGATGAACAGGTAGAAAAGATTAAAACAGTAGGCGATGTAATTCAATATATCGAGGCAAATGTCTAAACTCAAATGAATTGATCGTTATGCTATTTTCTGATTTTAAATTATTTTATGTGCTCTCTGGCAGCAGGAGGTGACCCTTTGAAAAACAGAGTTGTGGTTACAGGAATTGGTGTAATTACTCCAATTGGTATAGGAAAGGATTTATTTTGGGAGGGGTTGAAGGAAGGACGATCCGGAATTGGCCCTATAACCCAGTTTGATACTACGGATTTTCCAGTGCAGATTGCCGCTGAGGTTAAGAATTTCAAGCCGGAGGATTATGTAGACCGCAAAGAAGCCCGGAGGATGGACCGGTTTATCCAATTTGCCGTGGCCTGTGCCGGATTGTCTCTTGAAGACTCAGGATTAGACCTGGAAAACGTTGATTTAAACCGGGTAGGGGTTTCTGTAGGTTCAGGAATTGGTGGTGTAAGAACCATGGAGGATCAGGCTAAGGTCCTGATGGAGAAAGGTCCCAAGAGGGTTTCTCCATTTCTGGTTCCCATGATGATTGCCAATATGGCTTCGGGCTGCGTATCTATTGCCCTTGGTACCAAAGGGCCAAATACTACGCTGGTGACTGCCTGCGCCACTTCTACCCATTCCGTGGGGGATGCTTTTGAGATTCTTCAACGGGGGGATGCTGATGTGATGTTTGCCGGTGGTTCTGAAGCTTCTATAACTCCCCTTTCTGTGGCAGGATTTTGTGCTGCCAGGGCTCTTTCCACCCGAAACGAAGAACCCCAGAAGGCCAGCAGGCCCTTCGATGCTCAAAGGGATGGATTTGTGATGGGAGAAGGAGC
>SKNC01000107.1 GCA_007120745.1 Bacillota bacterium | reverse complement strand
TATCAGTCGGGGAGCTAAATGGTTCAGTGAAATAGGCACCGAAGAAAGCAAAGGGACCATGATTTTTTCCTTAACCGGTAAAGTGAATAATACCGGACTGGTGGAGGTTCCCATGGGGATTACCCTGAGAGAATTGATTTTTGAAATTGGAGGGGGAATCCTGGACGGGAAGAAATTTAAAGCGGTTCAGACCGGAGGCCCTTCCGGGGGCTGTATTCCCGAGGAGCTGCTGGGCCTGCCCCTGGATTTTGAAAAGCTTACCGAAGTAGGATCCATGGTGGGTTCCGGGGGAATGATTGTCATGGATGAGAACACCTGTATGGTGGATGTGGCCAAGTATTTCTTATCCTTTACCCAGGAGGAGTCTTGTGGAAAATGCGTGCCCTGCCGGGAGGGCGGAGAACACATGCTTCAGATTTTGGAGCGCATTACCCAGGGAGAAGGAAAGCAGAGCGACCTGGAAGTGCTGCAGGAAATCGCTGATACCATGCAGTGTGCTTCCCTTTGTGCTCTGGGGAAACTGGCTCCCAACCCGGTTCTGACCACACTGAAATACTTTGCCGAAGAATACAAGGCTCACATTATAGACAAGAAATGTCCTGCCGGTGTCTGCAGGGAACTGATTACGTATCTGATTGACTCGGAAGCCTGCACCGGATGCGGGCGCTGTTTGAAAGCTTGCCCTACCGGGGCCATTACCGGAGAAAAGGAATCTGTTCATATCCTGGAGCAGGAGAAGTGTATCAAGTGCGGAAACTGCATGGAGCTATGTAACTTTGATGCAGTGACTGTGGAGTAGAGGTGAAAAAATGGTTTCCATAACGATAAACGGACGGGAAATACAAACGGATAAAGAAGATATTACCCTGCTGCAGCTGGCCCGCAGCAATGGAATTGGGATTCCCACCCTTTGTTTTCATAAGGCATTGCTTCCTTATGGAGCCTGCCGGCTCTGCGTGGTGGAGGTGACGAAAGGTCAAAACACAAAAATTGTGAATTCCTGTGCCTTTCCGGTCAGAGAAGATGGCATTTCTGTTGAAACCAATACTCCCCGGTTAAAACGGATTCGGAAAAATATTTTGGAATTTCTTCTGGCCCGGTGCCCGGAGGTGGACATGATTAAGAAAATGGCCTCGGGGATGGGAGTAAAGGAAAAACGATTATCGGAAAAACAGCTGCCGGAGGAGAAGAAGGAAGAATGTATTCTCTGCGGCTTGTGCGTCAGGGTTTGCGATGAAGTGATCGGTAAAGAAGCGATCAGCTTTGTGCACCGGGGTGCCGATAGAGAAGTAGCAGCTCCGTTTTATACTCATTCCAGGGACTGCGTGGGCTGCACCGCCTGCCATTTTGTTTGCCCTACCGGCGCGGTCAAGGTAAAGGAATTGGGAAACAAGCGTTTTATATCCCCCTGGAATACGGAAATAACGCTGATGACCTGTGAGATGTGCGGAATTTCTTTTGCCCCGGAAACATCTCAAGGGTATTTAAAGGCGAAGTTAAACATGCCGGCGGAGTGGCTGAAGCTTTGTCCGGAGTGCCGTCGAAAGGTAACAGCCCGGGACATGAGTAAATTTGATGCTACAACCAGTAAGAAAGTGATTTTAAAAAAATAAAAATTAAAGGGAGAGGTGTAATATGGATAAAGATAAGCTTTCCCAAATGAGTGCTGACCCGGCCGTTCAGGCCATGATTCCTAAAGCAAAGGAAGAAGGGATAGAATCCCTTTGGGACCGACTGGAGCAGCAGCTGCCCAACTGTGGTTTTGGAGATTTAGGGCTCTGCTGTCGAAACTGCCTGCAGGGCCCCTGCAGAATTGATCCCTTTAAACAGGGAGCCCAAAGGGGTATCTGCGGAGCAGATGCCGATACCATTGTGGCCCGGAACCTGGTAAGGGCTATTGCTGCGGGAACGGCTGCTCACTCTGGACATGCCAAGCACCTGGCGCATATACTGTATAAATCTGCAAAGGGTGAGTTGAAGGATTATCCCGTTAAGGATGCCGACAAGTTAAATGCTGTAGCCGCTCGATTGGGAGTTGAACTGGAAGGAAAGAGCACCGAGGAAATTGCCCTGGAAGTGGGTAGGCTGGCTTTAGAAGAGTTTTCTGAGAAAGAGAGCCCAAATCTTTGGGCAGCCACCACCGTTACCCAGGGCAGGGTAGAGACATTCTCTAAGCTGGGAGTAGTTCCCGGAGGCATTGACAGTGCTATTTCAGATATGATGCACCGCACCCACTACGGTTGTGATGCTGACCCCATCAACCTTATTTTGGCTGGAGTTAAATGTGCCCTGGCAGATTATTCGGGATGTCATATGGGGACAGATCTATCGGATATTCTCTTTGGAACCCCACAGCCGGTATTCAGCGAAGCCAATATGGGGGTTTTGAAAGAAAATGCCGTGAATATTGCCCTGCATGGACACAATCCGGCCCTGTCGGATATTATCGTTCAGGTCAGTAAAGAGATGCAGGAGGAAGCCAAAGCTGCAGGAGCCGAGGGTGGAATAAACCTGGTGGGAATCTGCTGCACCGGAAATGAAGTGCTGATGAGACATGGAGTTCCTCCCGTTACCCATTCCATTTCTCAGGAGATGGCGGTAGTTACCGGGGTCCTGGATGCCATCGTGGTGGACTACCAGTGTATCCTGCCCAGCCTGGCAAATCTCCAGGAGTGCTACCATACCCGTTTGATTACCACCATGCCCAATGCAAAAATCAGTGGGGCGGAACATATGGAGCTGGATGAGGAAAATGCTAAAGAATGTGCTAAAGACATTATCAGGGCAGCCATAAAAGCCTTTGGTAAGAGGAACCCCGATAGGATTAATATACCTCAAGATAAAGCTTCCGTAGTGGCTGGTTTTTCTACGGAAACTATTGTTGGGGCTTTGAAGGCGGTAGACAGTGAAGATCCCTTAAAGCCATTGATTGACAATATTGTCAACGGCAATATCCAGGGGGTCTGCTTGTTTGCCGGATGCAACAATGCCAAGGTGCCTCAGGACTATAACTTTGTAACCGTAGCCAAAGAACTGGCAAAAAACAATGTGTTAATCCTGGCCACCGGATGCGGGGCCGGTTCCCTGGCCCGACACGGACTGCTGAACCCCCAGGCTACTCTGGATTATGCCGGTGACGGCCTGAAAGCTGTTCTGACCGCTGTAGGTGAGGCTGCGGGATTAAACGGTCCACTTCCCTTAATTCTTCACATGGGTTCCTGTGTGGATAACTCCCGGGCTGTGGATGTTGCTGTAGCTGTAGCCAATAAACTGGGGGTTGACATGGATAAGCTCCCGGTAGTAGCCAGCGCTCCGGAAGCTACCGCAGAAAAAGCCATTTCCATTGGTACCTGGGCAGTGGCCGGCGGCCTCCCCACCCATGTGGGAGTAGTTCCTCCGGTGATGGGCAGCCCCATCGTGGTGGATGTGCTTACGGATAAAGCCAGGGGACTGTTCGGCGGCTACTTTATTGTAGAAACCGATCCCTATAAAGCCGTGGATAAACTGTTAGGGGCCATTCAGGAGCGCCGCAAGGGGCTGGGACTCTAAAGGGGTCAGGTTCAGAAGTAAAAAAGTAATCTCACAGTTAGCATGCAAATGCAGAAACAGGTGCAGTACAACCTACTGCGCCTGTTATTTTTTTCTAAAAAAAGAATTATTTTATTCTCACGTAACAGCTTACATAATATATTATAATATTCTATAATATTAACGGGAAGGATATCTTTTCATGTAATCGTAACTGATGTCTTATCTATTCGTCAAGGAGATAGAGCACTATATTCAGGAGGTGAAGAAGTATATGTGCGGCATTTGTGGAATTTATGACAAATCAGGAAAACCAGTACGTAATGAAGAAATAGAAAAAATGAAAGATGTGATGGTGCACCGGGGTCCCGATGAAGAGGGAATATGTCTGGATAAACATGTGGGATTGGGGTTCCGCCGTTTAAAAATTATCGACCTTTATACGGGAAATCAGCCCATGGAAAATGAAAAGGGAGATATCGTCTTAGTATGCAATGGTGAAATTTATAATTATCTGGACTTGAGAAAAGAATTGATTGAGAAGGGACACACTTTCAGGAGCAGCAATGATGTGGAGGTAATTGTTCACCTTTACGAAGAAGAGGGGACGGAATGCGTAAAGAGATTGCGGGGAATGTTTGGCTTTGTTTTATGGGACAGGAAAAGGAAAATACTCTTTGGAGCCAGGGACCGTTTTGGAATTAAGCCCTTTTATTATTTCGAAAGTTCTGATAGATTTGTTTTTGCTTCCGAGATGAAATCCATTCTTACTTTAAAGGAAATTCAACGGGAGGTTAACCAGGAATCCCTGGTGCATTACCTGACCTTTCAATATGTCCCGGAGCCGGAAACCATTTTGAAAGGTATAAAAAAGCTGCCTCCTTCCAGTTATTTTGTATTGAAAAATAACGAAATGGTTATAAAAAAATATTGGGATATTGAGTTTAATCCACAGGATAAGCCTCTTTCCTATTTTGTAGAGGGAATTAGAGAAGTAATGAGGGAATCCGTACGGCTGCACACTCAAAGCGATGTGCCCCTGGGAGCGTTCCTGAGCAGCGGCATTGATTCATCAATTATTGCTGCTCTACTCAGTGAAATAAAACCAATTTCCACCTTCAGCGTGGGATATGAAGACAAGGACTACAGCGAGATGGAGGAAGCCAGGCAGACTGCTGAATACTTAAAGACTGATCATCACCAGTATGCCATAACCCCGGAGGAATATCTAAAAAATCTCGCCAAACTTGTCTGGCATTTTGACGAACCTGTGGCAGATCCCTCAGCCATTTCCCTGTTTTTCGTGGCCAGAATGGCCAGCGAAAAGATTACAGTGACCCTTTCCGGGGAAGGAGCAGATGAGGTTTTCGGCGGTTACGGCATGTACCGTGGAGCTCAGGCCCTGGATTTTTATAGAAAACTTCCTGAAAAAGCTCAGAAATTTTTCAGTTACTTTACCGAACTTCTGCCCGAGGGCACGCCCGGTAAAAACTATGTTCGAAGGGCCATGGTAAAGCTGGAAGACCGCTACGTGGGAAATGCTTTTATTTTCGAAGACCAGTTGAAGAAAAGCATCCTGAATGAAAGTATCCCTTTTGTGCCTTTTAAAGAGGTTACCAAAAAATACTTTAACCAGGTTTTAACCCAGGATGAAGTGGTGCAGATGCAGTACATAGATTTTCACACCTGGATGACCGGGGACATTTTATCCAAAGCAGATAAAATGACCATGGCTAATTCTCTTGAATTAAGGGTTCCGTTTCTGGACCACAAGGTCTTTGAATTTGCGGCAACTATTCCTACAGAGCTGAAAATCAGGGGAAAGATGACCAAGTATGCCCTTCGGCAGTCCTTCAAGGACATCCTGCCTTCCGAAGTAATCAATCGCCCCAAAAAGGGGTTTCCGGTTCCCACCCGTAAATGGTTGAGTAATCAATTGAAGGAACCGGTTCAATCTATACTGCAGGACAGCTTTACTCCTGAATATTTCAACTTTCCGGTGGTAGAAAAACTGTTTAAAGACCATCTTGAGGGAAAGGCGGATAACAGTAGAAAGCTTTGGACCCTGATTATATTCCTGCTGTGGCATGACATTTATATAAAGAATAAAGCTTTTTAATCAAGCTTTACCAGACATACTCAAACTTTACCCGACAACAGGTCCAGAAAAATTCTGGACAAACCGGCGGTATCTCTGTTTAAAAGCATGGAAAGGGGAACGCCGGTGGTAAGGTACTGGATTCCACCGTCGGGAGTTCCATATCGAACATCCAGGTCTATGGTGCTGCCGTCGGGGGAGACTTCAGACTCCCTGACTTTAAAATAAAATAGATTCATGCTGGACTGCACAATATTTTCTACTTCCCGCAGTGTATAATGAATCATTTCCCTTTGAAAATCGCCATAATCCCATGAGCCGTCAGACATGTATTACACCTCCGTAGAAATAATTGTACACTTTTTGGAAGCAACCTTCAAACGGGAATTAGCGGCATTGAGTCCATTATTGTTAAAATTAGATAATATCT
>SKNC01000045.1 GCA_007120745.1 Bacillota bacterium | reverse complement strand
TACCATTGAGCTACACCCGCATCTGGTCGGGGCGAAGGGATTCGAACCCCCGACCCCTTGGTCCCAAACCAAGTGCGCTACCAAACTGCGCTACGCCCCGCAGAAATATATTATACACTACGGGAATATATAATGCAAGGAGAAAACTATGGAACCAACATACTTCTTAAAATGAAGTATTTCATGACATTGGCTGAAGCCAACTACGTCCATTATAAAGCACTCCGGTGGGTACGTCAAGATGCACTCATAACAATGCTTTATCCCGGGTTTTCAGAGAAAATAATTAAAAAATTAGTAACGACTTTTTACCTGGGAACTTCCCTGGTTTCCACATTAATTTCCCCGTTTCCTATTTCTATTATACCGTACGTGGGGCTGTTTCCCATTCGGGGACTGCTGATGCTGCCGGGATTAAAAAATATAATTTCATCCCGTTCAAACCTGCTGGCCAAATGGGTGTGGCCAAAAACTACCAGGTCTGCCTCCGCCTCTTTTCCTTTTTGAATCAAGGAATTGTAGAAATCTCCCGGATCCAGCTGGTGTCCGTGAAGTAGATAAATCGTAATGCCCTCCAGGTGTAACGTGAGTTCCTGAGGTTCTACTCTGGGATAATCACAGTTCCCCACTACGGCCTCCATGTTTATAGGGTGCTGCTGAGATACTTTCACCGCATCCCGGTAAAAATCACCCGCATGAATGAAAAAATCTACAGGTCCTATAGATTTTAGTATTTTTTCCATCATAATCACATTGCCGTGGGTATCGCTGAAAACGGCTATCCTCAAATGGATACCCCCTATCCTGAGCTGCTATTTCACTGCTCCCTTGTCCCGGTTTTTACAACATCTCCAGCATAAGTATCCGGTATAAGTATATTATTAAACCAGGAAAAATGTACCTGTCAGACCAGTTCCTTTAAAACTTCCAGCGCTTTTTTCATGGCATTTCCCCTGTGGCTGATGTTATTCTTAATGTCCGGCCCCAGCTCAGAAAAAGTCTTTTCATATTCGGGAACTAAAAAAAGCGGGTCATAACCAAATCCCAGGTTTCCCCGGGGTTCCAGGGTAATCACCCCCCGGCATGTCCCTTCCACTACCACCGTCTCCCGGTGAGGAGGGGATATGGCAATAACGCAGGTAAACTGCGCGCCTCTCTTTTCCCAGGGAACATCCTTTAGCAGTCCCAACAGTTTCCGGTTGTTTTCTTCATCAGAAGAACCTTCTCCCGCAAAGCGAGCGGAATATACTCCGGGTTTTCCCTCAAGGAAATCGACCTCCAGGCCGGAGTCATCCGCCAGGACAATATGCTCTGTGTAATCCCTGAGGGTTTCGGCCTTGAGGACTGCATTTTCCCGAAAGGTAGAGCCGCTTTCTTCAATATCAGGACATTGAGGAAAGTCCAGGAGAGAGAGTACCTTAAAAGGAAGCCCCTGAAGGATCTCCTTAAACTCCTTTACTTTTCCCTGATTTTTTGTAGCAATCACTAAAGGAGTCATTGTCTACTGACCCCCAATCAGGGTAACCACCGGGCCTAAAATATCCTTTTGATACTGAATAAGCTCAGAGGTCCCTTTCTGGGCAAGGATTAAAAGGTTAAGCATTACATCCTGAGAAAACGGTTCTCCCTCAGCAGTCCCCTGGATTTCCACCAGGCTTCCGTTTCCTGTCATCACCAGGTTCATGTCCACCTGGGCTTTAAAATCCTCTTCAAAGTTCAGGTCCAGCAGTTCCTGGCCTTCTACTATCCCCACACTTATGGCGGCTAAAAAGTCCTTTACCGGAAAACGGCTGATCTGGTTTTCTTTTAACAATTTATACAGGGCATCCACCAGGGCAATATATGCTCCGGTAATGGAAGCCGTCCGCGTTCCACCATCTGCCTGAATTACATCACAGTCTATCCAGATAGTTTTCTCTCCCAGCGCTTTCAGGTCAATGACTGAGCGGAGGGACCTGCCAATCAGCCTCTGGATTTCATGGGTACGCCCCCCTAACCTTCCCTTGGCAGACTCCCTTACATTACGTATCTGAGTGGCCCGGGGAAGCATTGAATATTCCGCCGTAATCCATCCCTTACTTTCACCCTTCATAAAATAGGGGACCTTTTGTTCTACGGTGGCATTGCAAATTACTTTAGTATCCCCTACTTCAATAAGCACCGAACCTTCCGGGTGTTTCGTAAATGACCGGGTAATGTTTACATTTCTTATTTGATCGGGTTCTCTTCCTTCTTTCCTCATAAAATCCCTCCGTTTTTGAAACCTCACCGCTATGCTTATATATTTTACCAGATTGTTTATAAAAATCCCACGAATTTTAAAATAAATATAAAGGAAGGCTTTTTTCAGCCTTCCCATGGATTAAATTTGTCTTTTTATTTACTATTTCTGCTCACATTTTTAACTTTACAGTTAACCTGCTGCCATTGACAGCCTGCTAATCACGAATCTGAATGGGCATCTCCCAGGTCAATCCCGGCTCCTCTCCTTCCACCAGAATGGATACCGCTTTGATTTCCGGAAATTGTGACATGGTCAATGCAATCTGCCGAAGAATATTTTCCTCTGAAGTGGCACCCCCGTGAAATGCCATGAATTCCTCTGAAAAATCGATGGTGGCCAGTCCGTCTTCTACCTGAAGGCTGTTGATTTCTACCCTGGAGTCAATATCGGAAAAGAGCTGGCTGCCGGGCCTGGGGCCTTTTATGAGTTCATTTAAAGCCGCTTCTATCACATCCGTCGTTTCCGGAATTACCCGGGTCACCGGCACAATATAGGTTATCGCCTCTTCTCCTGTGCCGCAGAAGTAAACCATTACCTTTGAGGTATCCTTCAGGTTTTCTACCTGGTCGGACACCTCCAGGTTTATCCCTCTCTGCCGGTCCAGGGGCTGTTCAATAAGAACTCCCATGGGAAACTCCTCCAGGGGTTCTCCTTCTACCAGTATTTCTATCTGGTCAACGGTGCCAAATTCAGTCAAGGTATAAACAACCGCATCCAGAACCGCTCTTTCCTGTCCCTCCCGAGCATTTAAAAAGTTTTCACTGAAATCAATACGGGCCAAACCGTCCCTTATGGTCAATCCAATAATTTCCGTTCCTGCAGGAAGGGGGGCGTCCAGGCCCGTCCCGTTTAAAAAGCTTTCCACCTGCTGACTGCTTATGAGTCGGGAAATAGTAGCTCTGGCAATTCCCTCTTCCCAGGGAATACTCCTCTCTACCGGTACCAGGTAAGCCCCCTGGTACATGTAATAAAAAACGGTCTCCCTCAAGTTGTCTTCTTCCGGCTGCGCCTCCTCCTGATACTCATCGATTTCTATTTCTTCCTCCTCAAAAAAACCTCCGGGGGAACAGCCTGCTGCCATAAATACCACAACCAGCAGCAGGGCTATTACCTTAATTGGTCTTGAAACCATCCCGTAACACCTCCGCTGTATAAATTTTATTTACTAGAATATATATACAGCGTGCAAGAAAATAATTCCAAAAATCCATAAAAAAAATCCCCCTGATCGGGGGACAGTTTTATGGCTTATATGGCTGGTAAAATTACCTGATACGCTTTCACCTTCATATTTATCAAGGTTTCACCAATTTCTACAAAATTCTCAGGGGAAGCGCTTACAAAAAACCTGTGATGGCAGGAATTATCACTGCTGGGATTCAGCAATTTTCTATCATTCAATATTTCCCTGGCTTCCCGGGCAGTTTCTTCCGCGGAGCTAATCAACCTTACCTCCGGCCCCATTACCTCCTGAATCACCTCTGCCATCAAAGGGTAATGGGTGCAGCCCAAAATTAGAGCATCTACTCCCGCTTCTTTGAGTGGCCTCAGGTATTCCTCTGCCACTTTCCTGGTTTCTTTGGCACCAATAAGGTTATTTTCTACAATTAATACGAAGAGGGGGCAGGCCAGGCTGAAAATTTCTACCGCGGGATCCAGGCTCCGGATACACTCTTCATAAGCACCGCTGTTTATGGTACCTTCAGTGCCGATAACTCCTACCTTTTTGGTAGTCGTGTGGGAAAGAGCCGCCCTTATTCCCGGCTCAATCACTCCAACCACCGGATATTTAACATTCTCCTGATAGTAGGGCAGCCCTGCAGCACTGGCTGAATTGCAGGCCACAATAACCAGCTTTATGTCCTGGGTCTGCAGAAAATCAATAATCTGCATGGCAAATTTCCTGACTTCTTCATGGGGTCTGGGGCCGTAGGGCATCCTGGCGGTATCCCCAAAGTACACGATTCTTTCTTCGGGCAGCTGTTTAAATATTTCTTTTACTACCGTCAACCCTCCAACCCCTGAATCTAAAAGAGCGATGGATTTTAAAGCTTCCATTTTCCCCCTCCAAAAAGAAAAGCTATTTTACCTTAATCTTTGAAAAATAGCCCCCCATAATTTTTTTGGTGTCCAGCACAGTGATAAAGGCATGGTCGTCAATCTGTTCAACCAGGTCCATAAGAGCCTTCATATCTTTTCTTTTAATCAGCACATGGATAATTTTTCTGACGGTGCCCTCCCGGCCGTGTCCGTCCACTACCGTTACTCCAAAACCCTTCTGACGAATTTCATGAATTAAACGTTCTGAATTTGTTTTAGAAATAATCTGTATGTTGGCACAGCCGATAGCCAGCTTTTCCTCAACAAAGATTCCCAGATAGTTCCCCGTGGCAAAGCCCAGGGCATAAAAAAACAGGCTGGGAATATCACTTAATCCCTGTAAAACATATGTTAAAACCGCAATAAAAATGAGTGACTCAAAAAAACCAATAACCGCTGCGTAAACCCTTTGCCCATGTAAAATCATAAGTATTCGCATGGTTGCCAGCGAAATGTCCAGACACCTGGCCAGAAAAACAATCAGGTATCCAATAAGTAAATACACATTACACACTCCAGTAAAAAAAAATCTCTATAATAAACATATTTCATGTCCTGTCATTTATGCCTCTAACCTTATATATCTTAACCTACCGACAGGTCTGCCGCTTGTTCTGCAGGAAGCCCCTGGTATCCCAGGTTAATAGAAATTTTATGAGTAATTTCTTTTAAATTTTTAATTATCATATCCTTCAATCGTTTATCCGTCATACGGGCTACGGGGCCGGAAATACTAACCGCTGCAATCACTTTCCCCTCATGATTTCTTATGGGAGCAGCTATGCATTTTACCCCCTCCTCCATCTCCTCAATATCCAGGGAGTATCCCTGCTCCCGGATTGTATGGAGCTCCTCAATTAATTTATCAGGATCTGTAATGGTTTTTGGTGTAAAACGGACCAACCCTCTTTTAATCACACTTGATAATTCCTCCTGGTCCAGATAAGCCAAAAGTACTTTCCCTGCTCCGGTACAGTGAGCGGGACCCCGGCTTCCCACCCGGGCGAACATTTTTATCATATTGGAGGATTCCACCTGCTCTATATAAACCACTTCCCCCTGTTCCAGGATAGCCATATTCACCGTTTCGTTGCACCTGTCCACCAAATCTTGAAGGTCCGGCCTGGCCACCTGTCGAATATCCAGGCTGTATAACGCCTTGCTGCCGATTTCAAATACTTTAAGGCCCAGGCGGTATTTTCCGCTGTTCAGGTCCTGCTGCACGAACTGATGAGATATTAGTGTGTGCAGGAGACGGTGGACCGTACTGATATTTAAACCTGCCTTTTCACTAATATCACTCAAGGTCATGGGCCTTCCCACCTCCGAGAGTATTTCCAGGAGATACAGCGCCCTTTCCACGGACTGTACCCGCTGACCTTTTTTGTCGCTTTTCATCTTCCAGTACCCCTTCCTGATATTTACTTTTAAGAACAACTGGATGTGAAGTCAATTTTTTAAAAGCTTATGTTATTATTCGTGAATGGTTATAAATATCCTCTTTCCCTTCTATTACATTTTATGGGCACAACTTTTGTGCCTGTTTTAGAGCGTAAATAAATTTTTTATATGTTTTTTTTACGCTATTAAAAATATTATGTTATGTAAAAATATGTTACAATAGATAACAAAGTTTTAAAATAAAAAGTACACACTTAATCATTGTGTTAACTTCAGAAAAGCAAATTTAAATTATTTTCAGGCGCATTACAATTTCATATGGTATATAGTAAGAAAATCAAGCACTGTCATATTTATCATATCAT
>SKNC01000005.1 GCA_007120745.1 Bacillota bacterium | reverse complement strand
GCGGAAATCTCCTGGGGAGTATACTGCTTATCATCTATTTTTACTTTGTAGTTTGTTCCCATCTGTCTTTTTACGGAAAGAACCGTTTTTTCCGGGTTGGTTACCGCCTGGCGTTTTGCTACCTGACCCACCAGCCTCTCTCCGGTTTTTGTAAATGCAACAATAGAAGAGGTGAGCCTCTCACCCTCCGCATTAGAGATTATTTTCGGTTCTCCACCCTCCATAACAGCTACCACCGAGTTAGTAGTTCCCAGGTCAATTCCAATTACTTTTCCCATAAGTTAATTACCCTCCTCTATATTTTATTATTTAGCCACCTTAACCATGCTTGGCCTGATTAATTTATCCTTAAATTTATACCCTTTTTGAAATTCTTCAATAACAACGTTTTCCTCATGCCCTTCACTTTCTACATGCATTACCGCTTCATGAATGTAGGGGTCAAAGGGCTTACCCTCCGCTTCAATTTTCTCCAGTCCTTCCTTTTCCAATGATTCCTTCAACTGCTTAAAAATCATCTCCACCCCTTCTGCAAAAGCTTCCCCTTGATCCTGGGAATCCAGTGCTCTTTCGAAGTTATCAATCACCGGTAGAAGGGATCGAAACACTTCTGCTGTGGCATATTGCACGCACCTTTCCTGCTCAGCCAAAGACCTTTTTCTGTAATTGTCAAAATCTGCCTGAAGCCGCTGCATCCTGGCAAACAGCTCCTCCTTTTCCTTCTTCAAATTTTCCACCTGCTCCATTAAATCTTCCTCAACGCTTGTATTTTCTTCATCAGCACCCTCAAATCCTCTTTTTTCCATATCATTTTGTCGAAAATTTTTTGCATCGCCTTGTGCCCCGCTGTCCTGCTCATGGTTTGACGAAATGTTATTCTGCCCTTCATTCTCAGGGTTTGCAGAATATTCTCTTCCCTTATCATTGCCTTTCTCCATATCCAAGTACCTCCTGTTATAATAAAGCTAGATATATGATTCCCTTTTGCCCGAGGGAATCATTCAGTTATTTCAGGGAGACCCGTGTCAGCTTTTCTTTCTGTACACATCATTTAAGATATTGTTTAGTTCCTGGGTAATATGCTCCACAATGGTAATCACCTTAGAGTAATCCATCCGGGTTGGGCCTAAAACCCCGATTGAGCCGATGGTCTTCTCCCCCAAATGATAAGTAGCCGTAATCAGACTGCACTCCTGAATCTCCTGGATTTTAATCTCTTCCCCAATAATTACGTTCATCCTGTCTTCTGCCGAAGCCTCTTCCAGTAGTTTGGAAAGAAGCGTTTCTTCCTCCAGAACATCAAAGATTTTTTTTATTTTAGTAACATCTTTAAAGTCCGGCTGGCTTAAAATGTTAGCCGTTCCGCCTAAATAAACTTTTTTCTCCTTTTCGAAGGAAAAACTTTCCTCCAGCAGAGAAACGGCCTGTTCTATGAAATCCATCTGGTGAACCAGTTCGACTTTCATTTCCCTCATCATGGAACTGGTAATTCTGTCTATACTGAGTCCTTTAAGTTTCCGGTTTAAGAAATTCACTACTTTAAATAACTCCTCAGTAGACAGCATCCTGGGCAGCTCAATAATTTTGTTTTCTACAAAACCGGTATCTGTGGTTAATATTACCAGGGCCTTTTCTGCATCCAGCGGAAAAATCTGCAGCTGTTCAAAGGTACTCTTCTGAATTTGAGGACCCAGAATTAGAGTGGTATAACGGGTAATGGCGGAAAGTACTTTGGCCGTATGCTGAACAATTTTATCAATTTCCTTCAGCTTGATGTTATAAATTTTTTGAATCCAGGCAATTTCACCGGCTGAAAGATCCTTTACCTCCATCAGGGAATCCACGTAAAAACGATATCCCTTCTGAGAGGGAATCCTTCCCGATGATGTATAGGGCTGCTCTAAATAACCCATCTCTTCCAGGTCGGACATCTCGTTTCGAATGGTAGCGGGACTTAAGTCCAAATCGTAGCGGCGGGCAATGGTCCTGGAGCCAACGGGTTCTGCAGTCTTGATGTATTCTGTTATCACTGCCTGAAGTATTTGCTTTTTCCTCTGAGATAGGCTCATCCGTCAACACTCCTGTTAGCACTCTGCTCTGGTGAGTGCTAATTTTTATATTTAAAAAATACCACTCTGTGGGATTTTTGTCAAGTTCTTAGAACAATAAATTATGGAGTTTCCCAAAGGTAGATTGTATGAATTAAGCGGCCGGGATCAAAACATGCTCTCTTTACCACAGGCAGGGGAAAACTCACTTGATTTCCTGCAAAGGTAAGCACCATATTTTCTGCCTGGTCCAATTCTACACAAAAAGACCGGGGAGGACCATCTTTACCGGCCAGCTGATTTATATTTTTTTCCGCTATATTCAAACCAAAAAACAGAATCAGTAAAAACAATAAGAGGGTGAAAACAACACCACCATAGTACTTAAGGTATCCTCTATCAAACACCCTTTTTTCCCCTTTCAAGTCTTTTCACAGATTGTCTGGGACAGCTGCAGGTTGAAAAGAACGGGAACCTGCCGGTACCTGGATAGTTTATCCCTCCGGATAAATAATTATGAAATTTTACAAACATAATAAATTGCTACTGCAAATCATTGAATAATTCTCCAATGATTTCTGCTACATAACGGGCAGACCTTAATGCTTCCTCCAGGGAGTTTCTATGACCCCCGATTTCTAAGAGCAGCGCCCTGGGGTGCACCTCCTGGTTGTATGTAAAGCGCCGGTCTCGAATTCCCCTGGAAAGACCGGGGTAAAGTTCCTCACTTTTTTCATGAAACCGCAGGGCAAATCCATAATTTTCTTTCCAATCCTTATGCCCGGAACCCAGAACCAACAGGGTTTTTCCCACATCCTGGCCGTTGATTTGGGTGGTGGTTATATCACGACTGACACCATCCCGGTGAAGGTCAATCACCATGGCAGCTTCGGGATACCTTTTTACCAGTTTCTTAATGGTGTTTATGGATTTTCCATAGGCCTCGCTCCGGGGGATGTCATGTATTTCCCTGCTGTGTATTACTTTAATTCCGTAATCTCTTTCCAGGTGTTGTGCAATTTCTTCCGCAACCCGCACTACGGTCTGGCTTAAATCTGTAGTAAAATCCTTCCCGGAAGTAGGGACAAAAGATTCCGTAGTATGGGAGTGATAAATAATCACCAGGGGACTGAGACCCTGCCCCAAATTCAAATTAGCCAAATAATTATCCGGGTCTATTTCTAATGCTTCTTCTTCCCTCTGAATATCCTCAATATAAACGGAATCCTCCTCCGGGGAATAAGATTCTGCCAGCAAAGAAACCATTTCCATGGAAGTTAACTGGGAATTTAAAAATGTTTTGGGGTCAGAGGGATCTACCCGGGTCAGGGCATAGAGAGTCGAATGAAGCATATTCTCCGGGCCCTGCTGGCCCGGCTGCAAGTTTATTTTTTCTTCCGGGGTTTCACCATCTAACTCATCTGCAGTCATGTCTATCCCGGTCATCCCGGGAATGTTTTGAACCAGCATATTTTTTAACACTTCCTCCTGCCAGGAGGCATCTGCTGCAGTGTCCATCGCTGATCCAGCAGCTGTCTTAATATGCGCGCTTAAATGACCGGCCAGGGTAATGATAATGCTTACTGCCAAAATTAAAACCAGCCCAATAATTAACCCGATATTGGTACCTTGATTTTTACTCCTTCTACTTTTCACCCTTTTAAAATGTATGGTTCTTGGCACTTGAATCACCTGCATCTTTAAATTTTGGAATCACTGTAAATTTTTTTTGGAGAATGGAGTCCATATATATCTATTAAAAAACCCGGTCTTCTAGACCAGGTTTTTTTAAAAATATTGTATTACCATTTTATATTTTTTTTCTAATGCATATATTTCGTAGCCTCTTCCTTTTGAACCTTTGGATGAAAGGCGGCGTTTAATCCACCGGAAATAACAATAGAGATGTCATCGATAATGGTGTCAATTTCTTTTGGCGTTACCATAAGGTTCTCGTTGTACGGTTCCAGCACCTCTTGAATTAATGCAAACCGTTCATCCCGCTCCATTCCTTCCATCACATTGAAAATCTTGCTTTCTTCTGGATTTTGCTTGATTAGTTTGTCTACCGCCCGGTCTATAGTATCCAGGGTTATGGTAACCGCATCCACCACCGTAGGAACCCCTATGGCAATAACCGGTACACCCAGTGTCTGCCGGTTGATTCCCATCCGCTTGTTCCCAACCCCGGAACCGGGATTAATTCCGGTATCGGAAATCTGAATGGTGGTATTCACCCGGGACATGTTTCTTGAAGCCAGCGCATCGATGGCAATGACCAGGTCCGGCTGGATTTTTTGCACGATCCCGAATATGATTTCACTGGTTTCTATCCCTGTCAATCCCAAAACCCCTGGTGCAATGGCACAGATAGATCGGTACCCTTCTCCCAGCACCTCAGGGGTATACAGCTTTAAGTGCCGGGTGACTAAAAGATCTCTCACTACCCTGGGCCCTAAGGCATCCGGAGTAACATTCCAGTTTCCCAAGCCTACCACCAGAATGTTCATTTCCTGCTGAAACTGACCCATATTAGCCAGCTCCCGGGTAAAAATCTGGCTGACCCTGTCCTGCAGGGGAATATCCCTTTTTCGAAGGCCCTGTGCTTCCAGGGTAACATAATTCCCCACGGCCTTGCCAATTCTTCTCTGTCCTTCCTCGTTGAGAACAGAAACCCGGTTTACAGAAATACCGTTTTCTTCAGTGCGGTCCACTTTTACACCAGGAATTTCCTCCTGGGGCCTGGCTGCAACCATTTCCGCAGCCTCTATGGCCAGGTCGGTCCGAAACCAGCTCATTTTATTTTTCACCTGTTGTTCTGCCACTTGTTTACTCCCTTCTTGAATAGCCTGATCAGGGGACGGTTTCTTTTCATTGTTACGTGTGTTTTCAAGACGTAAATACTTTAATTTTTGCTTGATATTTCAT
Organism: Bacillota bacterium; assembly: GCA_007120745.1. Lineage (GTDB taxonomy): Bacteria > Bacillota > Dethiobacteria > SKNC01 > SKNC01 > Contubernalis. The sequence continues at coordinate 1,217 of SKNC01000005.1, read as the reverse complement.
TAAGTTTATTAGAACCTGCCCCTGTTCTCTGGAAAGTAAGCTACCGAAGCTCGGTAGGAACAAAGGCGTCAATGATACCGATTACCAAAGCCGCCAGCAGTGCGCCCAGAATGGATACTCTCATGGCGGGCACAATAAACTGAGCTACATAAATTACTACCGCCGCCGTAACAAAACCTACGACACCACGATTTTGAGGGGATACCTTTTCTCCCATCAAATTTTCAATAATGAAGCCCAAAAGCGCAATGACGATGGCTGCCAGCAGTGCCTGGCCGAAGCCTAATACGGCAAAACCGGGAAGTAAAAATCCCACAAACATGATAACCAGTGCAGAAACTATAAAACGTATAATTAACCGAAACATTTTTTCACCTCCTGATGATTTCTAATAATTCTATAATCTTTATATATTTTAACCATTCAAATCCCTGTTCATACGTTTAAAGCTTGACTTGAGGGTAAATTTGCAAATTTTAAAACAGGAAGACAAAGGAAGACAAGAAAAAAACAACTGTTAGACTAAAGAAAAGCATTTATTAATCAAAAGTTTTAAATCAAAAAAAAGAAGGGGATGATAAATCATCCGCCTTCCTTTTTAAGTATTAAATTGTTTTTTACTTCTTATTCTACTTTGTCAGTCCGGTCTGTCTTAATTTTACGGAAACAGCTAAGCCCAATACCGCCCAGGGCTGCCATTACAGTCAACCCACCGGCAGCAGAAGCAAACTTGGGCAGGTTTATGTTTCCAGCCAGGGTAGACTCATCGGGAAGCTCATAATCCGTACGATCATAATCCAGAACTATGAGGACTCCGGTGCCTTCCACACCGTACAGATTGGCCTGGTCCTGGCCCTTATCTTTTAAAGCACTTACCCGGGCTTCCCCTTTAGAAATCAGTTCATCCCTCTCTCCAAAGGTGATAGCTCCGGTCGGGCATGCTTCAGAACAGTAGGTCTCATCGCCCTTTAAACCTCTTTCAAAACATAAAGAGCATTTTTCAGCTTTTACCCGTTCTTCGTCCAGCATGGGTGCGCCAAAGGGACAGGCCCCAAGACATAGGCCGCATCCGATGCAGGTATCCCGATCAATTAATACCATACCGCCATTTTCATGCTTTACATAGCTGATGGCGTCCACCGGACATACTCCGATGCAGGCAGCCTCTTCTAAACAGTGCATGCAGGCATTTTTCCGATATCGCAGCACATTATTAG
>SKNC01000106.1 GCA_007120745.1 Bacillota bacterium | reverse complement strand
TGACTTTACTGAGTTGTTTCTCTAACGCTTTTTGGCGATCATTTTTTGCTTTAGGCAGTGATTTCACTGAACCATTTTTTCTAGCCTTACTTAACCAGGTATGAATGGTGTTAGATGACACTTCATGACGGCGGGCTACTAAAGCCACATTACCTGTTTCCTGACATTCCTTAATAATCATTTCCTTAAATTCATCACTGTACTGCCTGTTGTTATTCATAAAAACTACCCCCTTAATAAAATGTTAACATATTACACAAATATTTTCCAAATCTATTAGGGGGCTATATAGAATACAGCTGTTCCCTCAAAATCAGATCATTTGGGAAAATCAAACTATATCTCAACAGCATCCTGGCACAGTGCTCCTGCAGGGCGAAGAATAAGTGAAGAAATTGAGATATTTTCTTTAACTATGCAGGAGTATATGTCATAATTAAATTGGTTGAAATAATCTATTTCAAAGCAAGGGAAAGATTTTATTTGAGGCGAAGTCAAATACCGCAGCTCCAGACCGATGGAAGGAAAAGTAAAGTCGAGGTGACATTAAAAGTGAGACTCGTATATCTTTTATTATTTGCTTTACACCTCCTTGTAGGAATAGGCGCCGTATTTGGAGGACTGGCTGCTATTTTGGATCCCCATGAGCCCCTGGGTATACCAGCTGATTCGTTGGTTAATTCACCGTTCACTAGTTTTCTTATCCCTGGCATTATCCTGTTTACAATCATTGGCCTTGGAAATATTATCAGTGCTTTGACGCTGCGTTTTGATTCAAAGTATCAAGGATATATAAGCTTTGTATTTGGTCTGGCGTTAGTTATTTTTATTGTGGTACAGTGCATTATGCTTAATTCCATTGTGTTCCTGCACGTTATCTTTTTTATGATTGGAATTGTGAAAACAGTACTGTCAGTACTTGTTATATGGAAACAGCATTTGTTTCCCTTTCATAAGTGATAAGCTTTCTTAAACACACCCTGTAATTTCCTGTATGAGAGCCGACAAAGGATAAAAAAATTCTACCTTCTTTCGGATAACCCCTTTGCAAGAAAGGAGTATCTTTGTGATAGAATGCATCAGCAGAAGAAAATTTCTTAAAATAAGCCTGGCATCTGCCATCAGCATAGGTCTTTTGGGATGCAGTCCTTTCAGCCCTGAATGGAATGAAGAGGACTCTCAGCAGGAAAGCGGAAGAGAAGAACTCCAGGCTGCAGAAAATAACGAAGTTAAAGAAAAAGGATTGCCCCCGGAAGAGGAGCATGTAAAGGAAGAGCCTGTTAAAGAGGAAGAACCGGACAAGATTCCCCGGCGTAAACTGGGCAAAACTGAAATCAGCCCCAGTTTATTGGGATTGGGTGGAGCATTTGCCCTGGCCAGGAGGGGAGGAGCTGATGATGCGGCAAAAATAATCCACCGGGCAGTTGACCTTGGTGTAAATTTTATCGATACTGCACCGACATACCAGGAAAGTGAGACGAACATTGGCCTTGCCATAGAGCATTTACGGGAAAAAGTAATCCTGGCCAGTAAAACCCTGGACCGCACGTATGATGGTACCATGAGGCTTTTTGAAAAGAGCCTGAAACGGCTGAAAACTGATTACCTGGATATATACCAGCTGCACAGTGTTCACTCTCAGTCAGAGCTAAAGCGGATATTGGCGCCTGACGGAGCCCTTAAGGCTTTAACAAAATTAAAAGAAGATGGGTTAATCAGGTACACCGGTATCACCGGGCATAAAAACCCTGAAATACTGACACAGGCTCTGAAGGAATTTGATTTTGACTGCCTGCTCCTGGCATTGAATGCAGGAGATATCTATTATCAATCTTTTCAAATAGAACTGCTGAAAACTGCAGAGGAGAGACAAATAGGGGTAATTGCCATGAAAGTAGCCTCTTACGGAAGAATTTTTCGAGAAAACGGCATTACCTCTATGGAACAGGCTCTGGGATATGTTCTCACACTCCCCGTAAGCACTGCTGTTGTAGGTATCTCCAATATGGATGAACTGGAAGAGAATGTTAATATCGTCCAAAACTTCAGACCCTACAGCCGGGAGAAAATGAAACAGCTCGAGGAGCTGGCAGCTCCGTATTGGCAGGACATTAACTTTTTTAAGAAGCAGTGGTAAACCCTTTTTCAGTACGAACTGAAGATATTATCAATAATCTATTAACTTTTTTGAAGGTTTTTTGAATGAAAACAAGGCAGCATATGAAGGAGAGATACTTTTGATAAAAAGAGCAGCGGCTATCTATTCCATCATTGTAGGTATTTCTATGCTTACAATGTGGCTTATGTTTTATGCTGTGGGAGGAATCCCGGAACTGGAAACTGAACCGGTCAGGATATTAATGCATATTGCTGCTGAACTTGCCACCGCCGCGGCTCTGCTGGTGGGAGGCTGGGGACTTTTAACCCTTAAGCCGTGGGGACGCCAGGTTTACCTGCTGGCCACCGGTGCACTGCTCTATACAATGATTCAAAGCCCGGGATATTTCCTGCAGAACGGCGAGTTGGGTTTTGTGGCCATGTTCGCTGTACTATTTGTACTGGCTGTTCTGTTGTTAGTAAACATGATGAAGACTTCGTGATATGAAAACCAGGGGCGTGTCAAGGGGCCATCAGGTACGTAAAATCTGGGGTTAACTTATAAGTGTTTTTCAATGAACGGATAAAAAAAATACTCTCATTCCAGAAAAAAAGGAAGAGAGTATTTAAAATTTGTTTAAAATGATTCAGGGAACAATCATTTGTCTTTAACCTTTAGCGAGCTTTCAGTGGCACATATTCTTGACGCCCTGAAACCGCTTTATAAGCCGGCCGGATAATCTTACTGGCATTAATAATCTCTTCCATACGGTGGGCCGACCATCCGGCAATACGAGCTATGGCAAATAAGGGAGTATACAACTGCAGGGGAAGATCCAGCATATTGTAGACTAGACCGCTGTAGAAGTCAACGTTTGTGCTGACCCCTTTATATATGCGCCGTTCCTCTCCGATAATTTTTGGCGCCAGTCTTTCCACCAGGGAATAAAGCTGAAATTCTTCCATGCGATTTTTTTCTTTAGAAAGGCTCTCTACGAATTTCTTAAGCACATTTACCCGGGGATCAGACAGGGAATAGACGGCATGTCCCATTCCGTAAATCAGTCCGGAACGGTCAAAGGCCTGTTTGTTCAACAGTTTGATGAGGTAGTCCGCTACGCTGGACTCATCGGTCCAATCACTAATATTTTTCTTCATGTCCTCGAACATCCGGCTCACCTTAATGTTAGCGCCACCGTGCCTGAACCCTTTCAATGACCCGAGGGCAGCTGTAATGGCCGAATAAGTATCTGTACCTGAGGAAGTTACGACATGAACCGTAAAACTGGAATTATTTCCACCGCCATGCTCTGCATGGAGCACCAGTGCTAAATCAAGTATTTTTGCTTCCAGTGGTGTATACTGGCTGTCTACTCGAAGTATGTGCAAAATATTCTCTGCTGTGGAAAGTTCAGGTTCCGGGCAGTGGATATATAAACTCTTGTTGTCATGGTAGTGGCAGTAAGCCTGATATCCGTACACGGCCAACAAAGGAAACAACGCCAATAACTGCAGTGATTGGCGCAGTACATTAGGCAAAGAATTGTCCTCTGCGCAATCATCGTAGGAGTACATGGTTAACACACTGCGGGCCAGTGTATTCATCATATCCTGGCTGGGTGCCTTCATGATGATGTCCCGGACAAAATTAGTCGGCAGCTTGCGATAGTTGTCCAGTATCCGGGTAAACTTGGTAAGCTCCATTTCATCCGGCAGCTGGCCAAACATCAATAAATAGGCCACCTCTTCAAACCCAAAGCGGTTTTCACTAATGAATCCGTCCACAATTTCTTCCACATCAATACCCCTGTAATGGAGTTTGCCCTCACAAGGATACTCTTTTCCATCAATCACTTTGGAGGAGACGATTTCAGAAATTTCCGTCAACCCAGCCCGTACACCTTTCCCGCTTAAATCCCGAAGCCCTCTTTTTACATCATATTTCTCGTAAAGGGTGGGATCGATTGTACTATTTTTTTCACACAAAGCAGCAAATTCTAATATTTCGGGTGTTATCTGAGATACACGGTTTTTCAATAATTAACTCTCCCCTTTCAATACAATATTCTATTAGATTATAGCATTGATGTCTGAATTTTGCCATATGAAATTCCAATAACAAAGATGGCTTGCAGACAAAAAGTCCTGAAACCATCTTTGTTAACACCACAAATACGATAACAATTATTTTTTACATTAATACTTTAAGGAAACACTTTGCCCTCAAGTATTACATTACCAATACGTTCAAACCCTAATTGAGGCCTTACTGAAACGTTTATATTTAGTAATGTTCCACCGAATTCCAACAAAGTATTGGCTTTTTCCAAAGTATGCACATCCTTATCTAATATAATGTATATTATGCTGATTACTTTTAATGGTGCGGTTATTTTTAATTAACATAATATTTTGAACAAGAAATCTTATTAAAAAATTCACATAATTTCTTTAAACTCAGAAGGATTTTACAAGCGAAAATGCTAAATTAAACGAAAGTAGATAAAAAACGAAGAGTAATTTAAAAATGTTCTTCCTGGAGGAAAATATTATGGGAGAAGTTAATGTTTTTAACACGAACATTTGGGCTCGGACTATCCTGTGTATTGTGGCTGCTGTTATATTACTTGTTCATCCGCTGATTCTACCGGTTTTTTCGGCGAACCTTGACGAGGGTGAAGTAAATGAACTGCCCTTTACCATACTTTTTACCAACGACGAACATTCTTCGCTTTTGCCCCATTCTTTAGCTGCAGATAACATTAAGGAATACTTCTCCCGGGGAGGATTTGCCCGACTGGCATCAGCCATTGATAAAATTCGGGAGGAGAAGCAGAAAAATAATGAACCGGTACTGCTTTTCAATGCGGGGGATTTCCTGGGAGGAGCCGCTTTCGGTTGGTTGGCTCTCCATGGTTACGCTGTAGAGATCACCCTGCTGCAGGAAATGGGTTACGATGCAGTCATAATTGGCAACCATGAGTACGACTTCGGCCCTGATATTTTGGCCGAATATCTCCTGCGGGCCGGGTATCCCGAAGCCCACGAAAAAACGGTAGTGCTGGCTTCCAATACCCGGGTTCCGGAAGACCACCCCCTGGCCTCCAGGCAGCTTTATCAAAGGAATAAACTTTTCAGGCTGGAAAACGGTTTGAAGGTAGGTGTCTTCGGATTAATCGGAGACGATGCTATATATGTAGCTCCCAATACCGGGAATGTAGAATTTTTAGACCAGCATCAGTCCGCTATCGAAGCAGTTGGACGGCTGAAAGAAGAGGGTGCCGATATTATTGTGGCTATAACCCACTCCGGGATTAAGGAAGACCGTCTTCTTGCCCAAAATGTACCTGAAATAGATGTAATTATAGGGGGTCACTGTCATACTCTCCTGTACGAGCCCCTGAGAGAAGGTGATACACTCATCGTCCAGGCAGGTTCTCTGGTGAATTATCTTGGCAGGCTTGAGCTGGCCTATGACCCTAACACCGGCGGTCTCAGGGTTCTCAATGAAGAAAACGAGCATTCTTTTTTAATACCTGTTGATGCACGATACCCACCGCATCCAGGGATTTCTTCCCTGGTGGAGGAGTATACCGTTCAACTGGATAACCTGGTCAGAGAATTGACACAGGGCCGGTTTGAGAGAGTCCTGGATCCCATAGTCCGCTCGGACTTTGTTCTTTCCAGCCATCTACCCTATCAAGAAACCACTGCCGGAAACTTTATTGCCGACGCCATGCGCCTGGTTACCGAAGAGGTTACCGGCGAAAGGGTGAACGTAGCCGTTCAGGCTAATGGAAATATCCGTGGAAGCATTGCCCCAGGCAATAATATAGATTTCCCGGAGATTATATCTCTTTATGATATCATCGGTGTAACCGGCCTGGGATATGGAGATGACGGCTATCCTGGTTTCTCCATAGTTTCTTTGTACCTTACGGGAGAGGAAGTCTACCGTCTGCTGGAGGTTGCGGTACTGCTGCCAGAGTTAATGGGCAACCAATTCTTTCTGCATTTTTCCGGTCTCCGCTACAGCTATAACCCACAAAATGCTCTGTTACTTACCCTCCCGGTAATCAACCAGCCTGTTCCCACCACCCGTGCAGTTGTTCAGGCAGAGATTTACACCGGACAGGGAATTCAGCAGTCTTCGGGGGAAGAGGATTTTATTCTCCTGGAAAGAGGAGATGAAACACTATACCATATGGTTACGGATACTTATATTCTTTCCTACCTGCCTGTGGTGGGAGAGTTTCTTCCGCATCTAGAGATCGTGCCGAAAAACTCCGCGGGTGAACCGGTACCATTGGAACAGTTGAACATGCTGACGGTGCCATACATGGACAGGGAGTTGAAGGTATGGGAAGCTGTGGCAGAGCATGCGGCCGGCCAACCTTCTGGGGATGATGGACTGCCGCTGATCTCAAATGTTTACCGGGAACCATCAGACCGGATAAGCCAGGTCTGGAGCTTTCCTCTGGTGTCATGGGTTTACCTGGCTGCAGCAGGTGTATTGTCAGGCATCTTTTTTCTGGTTCGGCGAAAAAGAAAAGAGAGAGGTAGGCCGGAATACAGCGACTCAGGTTCTTGATTATTTCTACTTAAAAAAAACAGGCTTTTACGCCTGTTTTTTGTGTGTGGGTTTTCTTCATTTTATCTTTTGTTATTTTACCTTCTTCATACGCACTACTGCCACCCCTGATGCTGTTAAAACCAGGAAGGCTCCTCCCAGTGCATATGGGATGAAATTTCTGTTTGAATCCTCATCATCGATAGAAATTATGCCGCACTCCCCTTCCTCAAGTTCCAGGTCCCTGCCCACATAGTCGTTGGGATCCTCAATAGAAATAATGCCAGCTTCCCCGTCTTTAAGATCCATGTCTTTCCCTACATAATCTTGATCATCACCTACAGATACAATTCCCATTTCGCCTTCTTCTAGTTCCATGTCCTTCCCTACATAATCAATGTCATTAGATGCAGCACATACACTGGCGGAAAACATCAGCAGGACAACCAGGATTGAAACCATCATCAAACTTTTTTTCATCAGGTATTACCCCCTTGGTTCTTTTATATATTTTGACGAAGGGAACAGGGGGAAAGTTTCACCTGTATTCATATAAATAAGTTAAGATAACTTCATAAATTATAAATTCAAATTAGTCAAATTTATAACGAATGCAAAAATGTGTTAAAAATAATCCCTTGTATTTGCGAGGAGCAGTCTTTATTTTTTTTAACTTTACTCAAAGTTAACCCCAATTATTGATAGGTAAATGAAGGTTTTCCTCTTATAATGAAGAATAATTATTAAATTAATGAGTGCTGACACAATAACTGCTGTCAAGGAGGTATTTTCGTGGATAACCAAGATATTAGAAATAGCAAATCAAACTCGCCGAACGGATCAAAAAAGAAAAATGGCATCAAAAGTTTATTTAACCTGAGTCCAAAGGCCTGGCAGTGGGCGATATATGTCCTGGTGATGGTAACGATGCTGATCTGGTTCGGCGTCATATTCAGCATACCGCCGGCAAGCCTTCACGTCTGGTCAATTACCCTGGGCTTCGCCGTTATTGCAGGTGGTTTATCACTGCTGCTGGGTCATTTAGTAATTACATTGCTGAACCTGTTTCAAAAAGTACCGAATTTGTTCCGCTGGCTGATGGTGGGAAGCATGATTGTACTGTTCAACCTTCTATACCCCCTGTTTAACCAGCTGTATAATGTAATTTTTATTATAACTTACGTTGTGATTTTTTCTTGTCTGTTGGGAGCAGGTATAGGAGGCCTGAAAGGTAAAGATGCCAAAAAGCCAGGCCAACGGGGAGTTGCTTTTGGTGCTCTGCTCCTGGGCATCACAGGAATCATGGGGGCGGCGGCCTGGGTTCTATGGCCGGGTCCAGTCCATGATGCATCCTGGTTTACTGACGAGCCAACCGGTACCCCAGCATTAACTGTAGAGGACCCTTCCCAGGAGGGTTCATACACTGTTTTAACCCTGACGTACGGAAGCGGAAGTGATAAGCAGCGGCCCGAATACGGTGACGGGGTAGATATACAAACCGGACATGTGGATGTCTCTCCTATGGTTCAAGGAGGCTTGGGAATCATTCACCGGCTGCGTCAAAGTTACTGGGGTTTTGACTTATCCTCGGTGCCCCTGAATGCCCGGGTCTGGTATCCTGAAGGGGGTGGCCCCTTTCCCCTGATTTTGATTGTACACGGCAACCACGCCATGGATGATTTCTCTGATCCAGGCTATGACTACCTGGGTGAGCTGCTTGGCAGCAGGGGGTATATCGTCGCCTCTGTTGACCAGAACTTTTTAAATACTTCAGGAATGCATGAAGCGGTGCTGGGAGAACTACAGGGAGAAAATGATGCCCGGGGCTACCTTCTGCTGCAGCACCTGTCATTATGGCACGGCTGGAATCAAACTCAAAATCATCAATTTTACGGGAAGGTGGATACAGGTAAAATTGCCCTGGCAGGCCACTCCCGAGGCGGTGAAGCGGCAGCCATTGCCGCAGCATTCAATCACCTGCCTGCACACCCGGATAACTTCGATATTCCCTTTGATTTTGGATATGACATTGGTGCGGTCATCACAATCGCCCCCTCCGACGGCCAGTATCAACCTCGAAAGCAGAGAACTCCCTTAGAAGACGTCAGCTATCTCGTCCTGCAGGGATCTGCTGACAGCGATGTGCGTTCATTTCAGGGTTCAAGGCAGTATGACCGGGTGGAATTTTCTGAAGATCACAGCGGTTTTAAGGCATCCGTCTATATACATAATGCCAATCATGGACAGTTCAATACCAGGTGGGGGCGCATTGATATGAATGCATCACTCTGGTTTTTAAATCGCAGACAGATCATGCCCGTGGCTGAGCAGGAGACTGCGGCCAAAATATTTATCAGTGCCTTCCTGGAAGCTGCTCTGCACGGCCGTCATGAGTATGAAAGGCTGTTTGAAAACCCTCTTGCAGCACAAAGCTGGCTGCCCGATACCATTTACCTTTCTCAATATGAAAGCTCGGAAACATTGATTTTGGCAGATTTTGAGGAGGATCTTAATCTTGAAACCACAACGATACCGGGCGGCAGGCTCAAGGGAATTAACCTGACAACTTGGAGGGAGGAGCCCCCCTACTTAGGCACAGGCAGTCTCCGGGATACTGTCAGCGTCCGCCTGGGTTGGAATCAGGATTTGGAAGGCCCGGGAGCCTATAACCTGGAACTTCCTGCGGACCTTACTCTGGAGGACAATTATAAACTGACCTTTTCTATGGCCAACCTTTCCAGAGATAAAAATCCTATAGATATAACAATTAAAGTAACTGATCAGTCAGGGCAGGAAGCCGCTTTACCCCTCAGCCATGCAGCCCCGCTGCCCCCTGTCCTGCCGTACCGAATGTACAAGCCACCTCTGAGAGTTGCTTTTGAATGGGAGCCGGTGTTTACAACCTACAGCTTTAAGCTTAGGGATTTTGAAGAAGTAAACCGAAGTTTTAACCTGGAAAACCTGAAAAGTGTTCAATTTATTTTTGACAGGACACCTGCCGGTGAAATCTATTTGGATGATCTTGGCTTTCGCTCAATATAGCCTCTATTTTCCATCTGGAAGAAAGACTGGGACGGGGGGACAGGTCCCTTGTCCCAAATTATAATCTTTGCCAATGCAGAGGAGGTGAATTCTTTGCAAAGAATTACACTGTCATTATTTTTAATAATCGTATTGTTAGTATTTTTTGGCTGCACCTCTGAGCCCCTTCCCAATGAGGAAAGAGTGGGCAGCATAGAAATTGTAGAAAGTGTCCCTTCTGAGCTTTTTCATTGGTTTAACGTTGAATTAAGCAAAGATAGAGGAGCTCGTGTAATCAATAAATCCTATGAGGATTACAGTTATTATGTGGCCACAACAGGTAAACAGTCTGTAAAGAATGGAGAAATAAATATCATAGAAAAAGATATGGAATCAGCAACCTGGTCTATTAAATTAGAATATATTTATCCAGACATTACAGAAAGGTCTTTAGATACCCACTTCATGATTTTTAAGATTCCGTTAAATCAGCCTGCAAAAGTTTCCATTGTTGCTGTAACAGGGGCAGAAAATGAAATTGGGGTTGATGATGAAAATGTGAAAGAGAGATAGGAGAATAAAATATGAATGAAAAGAATACAAAGGAAGGCATACAAAAATGGTGGTTAAAAAATATTGCTTTTTTAATAATTGCAGGTGCCGCCCTGTTTTTGTCGTCGGGAAAAATCGACTGGTTGATGGCCTGGGTTTATCTATTCAGCATTCTTATTATAATCTTTGCCAATGCAGCTGTCATGGACCAGGAACTGCTGCAAGAGCGTTCCAGCTTACAAAGGGGAACAAAAAAATGGGATGTTGCACTGGCCAGTATAGTCGCCATCTGGGGGCCGCTTGTAATCTGGATAACAGCAGGACTGGATATCCGATTTGAATGGACACAGGGAATGCCCCCGGCACTTCAGGTAGTTTCCATTATTTTTGTCATTTTGGGAGGATTAACTGTTACGTGGGCAATGGCAGCCAACAAGTTCTTTTCAGCCACAGTACGGATTCAATCTGACCGAAATCACACAGTTGTAACCCGGGGACCTTATAAGTATGTGCGCCATCCTGGATATTTAGGTGGAATCCTCCATACGATAATGACACCCGTTGCTCTGGGTTCATGGGCAGCACTACTGCCGGGCCTTTTTGTTGTTGGTATTTTCATAGTTCGAACCTACCTTGAAGATAAGGTGCTGCAGAAAGAACTTGATGGGTATAAAAAATACTCCAGCACAATTCGATATCGACTAATCCCCGGTATCTGGTAAAGTCTCCTTACTAACAGGTCAGGTTTGGGTGCTGAGGAATTTCAGCCTGAAGCTGGGTCCTGGCGGTGGTGGACCCCGGTTGACACTGTCTACTTCCAATGGTCTATTATATTTGAATAATTATGAGGGATAGTATCCGTAATCGAAACCTTGTAATGAAAGGGGAAAAACAATGAAAGCTAATTATAAGATAATAGGTTTTTTGGCATTTTTAGGTCTGCTTGCTGCGCTCTTGTCCCTGCCTTATGTTTATGATTTATTGGGTGATGTTTTAATCGAAACCCGTCTGGAGTTAGGTTTAAGCGAAAGTATTTATAATGCAATTCTAATCGTGCAGGCGGCTATTATCTACGCTGTTGCCGCCCTCATAGGCGGGTTGCTCTACCGGCGAGCCGGGTTCAGGCTGCCGTTGCTTGAGAGTGTTTTTGGCGAAGAGGAAGATGATGAGGGAATAAACTTGAAGTCCTGGTTTTCATGGTCTGCAGGAACAGGGGTTGCCCTTGCCGTAGTGATTGTTATCGGTGATTATATTTTTTATAAATTGGGTTCTCCTCTTTCGCTTTTTGAAACGGAACTGCCTGCCTGGTGGACCGGGCTTTTGGCTGCTTTCTCCGCCGGTATAGGGGAAGAGCTGCTCATGCGTTTTTTGCTTATGACCCTGCTAACCCTGTTGTTCCTCAAACTGTTCCGGATACCGCGCACTGCCGCAGTATGGAGCGCGATTATCCTGGTGGCTTTGGTCTTTGGTGCCCTGCATCTTCCTGCCACTGCAGAGCTGGTTGAACTGAGCACCTTAATAATAACACGGGCTTTGCTGCTTAACGGTATGGCCGGGATTGCCTTCGGTCTGCTCTATTGGAAGCGGGGATTGGAATCGGCTATGGTAGCCCACATCATAACCGATGTAATCGTGCACGGTTTAATGCCGTTATTCGTTTAATCTTAAATAGTATAAATATTTGAACAATATTTTCTGCAGTGGACAGGGGGTTCATTGGGATGCTGAGGCTCTAGTTTTCATGTACCAATGTATTTATCATATCATAGATGATAGAATCTCAGGCGAAAAGTGTAACAAGCATCCAAATCAAATGAAAGGAGGCGCCTGCCCTTGAACGTTCTGCTTTCAAGCCTGGCCAAAGCTTGCGGGGAACGTAAATTCACCCCAAAACTATTAATCGTTAACTCCTACCGGTCAGGCAACCAGCTGCTGTCGGCCCTTGCCCGGGAAGGTATTCCCTGGCTGAACCTCTCGCTCATCACGCCCCATGACCTGGCACTGGAAATCAAGGATAATGACACTTCGGAACAAAAATATGAAATGGTAGGTCCCGGACAGGCATATTTTCTGGTGAGCGAAATCCTGGAAGAGATGAATGATTCCGGCCGGTTGAATTACTTTTCCAGACTTTCAGGTAACACCTGCCTGGTTGACCTGTTACGGGGGACCATTACGGAATTAAGGATGGCAGGGGTTTTATCTAAGGACCTGGTTCCGGGAAACTTTGTGGACCAAGATAAAGGCCTTGAAATAAAAACTTTGCTTGAAAGTTACGAAGGGAAGCTGCACAATGAAAATCTTTTTGACTCTGCCGCCCTTTACAGCAGGTCCCTGGAACTGCTGAACCAGGGTAAGGTCCCAAAGAAAGATGCCCACTACCTCATTCCCGAAGAGCTGGACCTGAATTTTCTTTCCTTTAGGTTCCTGAATCAGCTGACAGAGGGTCAGCGTACAATTATTCCTGCAGAGAGTGTAGAGGGCATTTCCAGACCCCACGGTTTTTATTTCGTTCCACCTGAAAAACCTTTAGCAACCTTATGCTATTCCTGGCTTTATGAGGTGGAAAAGGCACCACCATTTTCCGATAATGAACCAGAAATATTTCAGGCCTACGGCGCTGCCTGCGAAATCAAGGAAGTGTTCCGCCGATTGAAAAAGAATCAGATTCCGGCTGACCAGGCTGTGATCTGCTATACCAGTTCCCAGGTTTATATCCCCCTGCTCCTAACCCTATCTTCAACCTGCGGCATACCCGTAACCTTTTCCGGCGGCATCCCGGCAGCTTTTACCCGTCCCGGGAAGCTTTTTTTCGGCCTTCTAAACTGGCTGGAAGAAAACTATCCTGTCCCTGTCCTTTACCGGCTTTTTACTGAAGGCTCACTGGAAACTTCCTCTAAAGGAACAAGCCTGGCACGGCTGCTGCGGCAGGCGCAAATCGGGTGGGGAAGGGACAGATACCTGCCCTGCCTGAAGGCTGTGGAACAAGATTTGCAGGTCCAGATCCAAAAAGCTCAAGAAGAGGGAAGAGTTGCCCGGAAGGATTATCTGGCCGGCCAGAAGGAAATAGTTATAGAACTTGAAAATATCATTACCTTTATTCTGGACAGGATCCCCCTCCCGGTAAACGGAGAAGAAATCAGCTTTCAAAGGCTCTGCAGCGGCCTGGCTGAGGTAATTCAGACATATTCTCTTAAGAAAAATAACTTAGATGCTGCCGCCTGGGAATCCCTTCAGGAACAGCTTATAGATGTTTCCCAAAGCCTGGGGGAAAACATCCCCATGGGAATAGCGATAAAAAGGCTGAAAGAAATTTTTGAAAACCTTTCTATTGGTGCTTCCGGCTTTGAACCGGGCCATCTTCATGCCGTTTCCCTTCACCAGGGGGAATGGTTCTACCGCCCCCATACATATCTGGTAGGCCTGGACGACGGCCGCTTCCCCGGCAGCGGTCTGCAGGACCCCATCCTCCTGGAGAGGGAAAGAGCTTTCTTTCACCCAAACCTGATGGACAGGTCTTCACTGCCCGAAGAAAAAATCTACCGCTTAAACCGCTTTCTCGCTTCCCGAAAGGGTAAAATAACCTTTAGCTTTCCCGCTTTTGACCCCGTAGAGGGAAGGGCTTCATTCCCTTCAGCAGCCCTTCTTCAGGTTTATCGGCTCATGACTAAAGACCCCCAGGCCGATTACAGCAAATTTATGAGCTCTCTAGCAAAACCGGCAGCCTATTTTCCCGAAGAGCCCGATGTTTCCTTTTCCGAAGATGAATGGTGGGGCTCCCAGGTGCTGAAAGAAAATAAGCTGGGGGACATGACAAGGGTCAGGGAATGTTACCCGGGCCTCCACAGCGGCCTGCTGGCGGAAGAGGCCCGCAGTGGAGAAAGCTTTACTGTTTATGACGGCAAAGTAGTTTCCCATATAGACCCGGTGGACCCAACCAAAAATAAAAGGCCTCTGTCAGCTACCTCTGTGGAACGATTGGCCGCATGTCCTTACTCATACTTTTTACGCTATATCTTAAAAATTAATCCCCCGGATGAGAAGATATTTGATCCGGGCACATGGCTGGATCCCCTTTCCCGCGGTCTTTTGCTGCACCAGATCTATGCAGATTACCTGAGAAAAATCATTTCCCGTACTTCCTCATCATCCTCAAAACCTGCGCCAGATCAGGACCTGCTTACAGAAATTTCCGAAGAGCTTATTGAAATAACCAGAGAAAAAATCCCGCCTCCCAGCCCCGTAGTGTATGAACAGGAAAGGCTTGAACTTCTGCGGGAACTGGAAGTCTTCCTGAGGGCGGAAGAGGATCTGTGGCAGGAGGGAAGTATTCCTGTTTACCTGGAAGTACCCTTCGGCTTTGGTTCTGATGAAATCGCCCAGGCAGGCCAGGGGTTGAAAGACCCTGTACAGCTAAAGCTTCCCGGTGGGGGCAGCATCCACTTGAGGGGAAGAATTGACCGCATTGACCGTATCTCTCCCAAGGGAGTTTACCGGATCCTGGATTTCAAAACAGGCAGCACCTATAATTATGACGAAAGAAAATTTTTAAGGGAGGGCCAACAGATCCAGCATGCCCTTTACGGACTGGCAGCAGAAATAATACTGCAGCAGGAAGACCCGGACGCACGGGTAGAAGAGACAGGCTATATTTTCCCCACCGAAAAGGGAGAAGGGCAGCGTTTTTTACACTGCAGGGACAGGCGCCCGGAAGCCCTGGAGGCCCTGCAAAAAATGCTGGACCTCCTGTCCTCAGGAACCTTTTGCCCCACGGATAAACAGGACCGCTGTACTTTTTGTGATTACCAGCCTGTATGCCGTTTTCCCTATTCGGTAGAACGCATGAAAGACAAGCTCTCCAGTCTGAATAACACGGAACTGGAACCCTGGAAGGAGCTTCAGAACTATGACTAAAAAAACTTTGAAAGATGCGGATGCCCGGCAGGCCATCCGCACCCGTCTGGAAGAAAATTTCCTGGTGGAAGCGGGAGCCGGTTCGGGCAAAACTACCTGCCTGGTGGACAGGATAGCCGCCCTTCTAGCCGGAGGTTTCTGCCAGCCGGAAAGACTGGCCGCAGTGACCTTTACCCGCAAAGCCGCCGGAGAACTAAAAGAAAAATTCCAGATTCGTCTGGAGGACATGTTTCGGCAGGAAACGGATTCCCGGGTGAAAAAAAATCTGGGAGAAGCCCTGGATAAGATGGAGCGGATTTTTGTGGGCACTATCCATTCCTTTTGTGCCCGGCTTCTGCGGGAGAGACCCGTAGAAGCCGGTATCGCCCCAGATTTCGCTGAAATAGAAGGGCTGGAGGAAAAGCTCCTGGAAGAAATGGCCTGGGAAGAATACCTGATGGAAGTGCGCTTTAACCGGGGGGAGCTTCTGGAACAATTAAGAGAGCTGGACCTTTCGCCCGGGGATGTTAAGGGTGCTTTCCAAAAGCTTAATCTTTATCCCGACGTAGAAATGGCTTCTTTAGAAATCCCCTACCCGGATTTTTCTGAGGCCAGAAAAAAACTCCTGCAGTTCTGCCGTCAATGTAAAAAGCTGCTCCCCTCCCGGCAGCCTTCAGGAGGCTGGGATAAGCTGCAAAAGACCACTTTGATGGTCCTCCGCTGGCAGCGGGTATTTGACCTCAAGCAGGACCGCTGCCTGATTCGCCTGCTGGAGAAAATGGATAGAAATGCGGACCCTACCTACAACCGGTGGCCCTCAAAAGACGACGCCCAAAAACTATGGGAAGCCTTTAAAAATCTCCGGGAAAACCAGATACAACCAGCCATAAGAGCCTGGCTGGAATATCGTCACTATCACCTTCTCAAATTCTTACTTCCCGCTGCCAAACATTATGGTGAACTCAGAAGGCAGGAGAATAAGCTGAATTTTCAGGACCTTCTCATGCTGACGGCAGAGCTTTTGAAAAATAATCCCGAAGTAAGGAAGTATTTTCAGGAGAAGTATACCCACCTGCTGGTTGATGAGTTTCAGGACACCGACCCCATCCAGGCGGAAATCATGTTTTACCTGACGGGCACGGACCTCTCCGAAAGAGACTGGATAAATCTCAACCCCCATTCCGGGTCCCTCTTCGTGGTAGGGGATCCAAAGCAGTCTATTTACCGCTTCCGGAGAGCGGACATAGACATCTATAACCGGGTCAAAGAGATTATCCGCCAATCGGGGGGAGAAGTCCTTTACCTGACTACCAACTTCCGTTCCCTACCGGAGATGATTGATTGGACAAACCAGGTTTTTGATAATTTATTTACTCCCATTCTCCCTCCCTACCAGGCGGATTTTGTTCCCATGGACCCGGTGCGGGGAAAAGACCCTGATACAGGCTGCGGGGTTTTTAAGCTGGTGCTGGAAGATGTTCACAGAAACTCCCCGGAAAGAATCGCCTGGCAGGATGCCTGCAAAACTGCCAACTGGATCTATCTTTCCTTGAACGGTAACCTTTCCCTAAGCCGAACAGAGGAAGAAAAAGAAAAAGGCCTGGGGCCAGACCCCCTCCCAGGAGATTTTCTGATCCTGGTACATTACAAGAAATACATGTCCTTCTATGCCAGGGCCCTGGAAGCCTGGGGCATACCCTTTGCCTTATCCGGTGGGGGAGACATTTCCGATTCAGCAGAATTAAAGGAACTGGTCTGCCTGCTGCAGGCTATAGCGGATCCCAATAATCCTGTGCCCCTGGCGGCAGCACTTCGCGGGCTATTATTTGGAATCAGCGATGATTCTCTCTACCGCTTTAAAATGAATGGGGGGAACTTTTCCTTCTTAAGCCGCGTACCTGCCGGCCTGGAAGAGGAAGACCGGGAAATGTTTATAACCGCCTGGGAAACCCTGTACCGTTATTGGACATGGACCAGGAAACTGCCCCCCAGCAGCGTGGTGGAACGAATTATGACGGAACTGGGGATTATACCCCTGGCGCTTGCGGAAGAGCTGGGCAGGGGACGGGCAGGATACCTTTTGCAGGCTCTGGAGCTTCTTCGCCAGCGGGAAAGGCAAGGGAAAATCGGGTTTCCCCAGGCAGTAGAATTTTTGGAGCGAATGCTGGAAGAAGGGCTGGAGGAGGAGCTGGACATTGAAGGCGGTGGAACTTCTACAGTCAGGATAATGAACCTGCACAAAGCCAAGGGCCTGGAGGCTCCCGTGGTAATCCTGGCCAACCCCGGCCGAAACCCTTCCCACGATCCCGATTTACATGTGGTCAGGGAAGCAGAAGAAGCCCGCGGCTACATGGTTATGGAAAAATCCTTAAACTACGGGACGCAGGCACTGGCCATTCCTCCGGAATGGGAGCATTACCAGGAAGAAGAAAGAAAGTATCAGGAGGCGGAGGGAGTGCGGCTGCTTTACGTGGCTGCCACCCGGGCCAAGGACATGCTGGTGGTCAGCACATACCCGAAGAGTCAACAGGTAAGTCCCTGGCAGCCCTTAGAAAAATTTCTAAATGGAGCAGAAGACATATCCCTGGAAAAAACTGCGTTACTTCCGCAGGGTGAAGAAAGAGAGCCCGTTACTTTATCCGTGCTGGAAGAGACCAGAGATAACATGGAAGAAACCTTGGAAAAGATGGTTTCTTCCACCTACAAGCGCTTGAATGCTTCGGAGGCAAAGGACGAAACAAAAGCTCCCCAAAGGACAGCCGACGGCAGGGGTATGAGATGGGGAACGATGATCCATGCTGCCCTTGAGATCCTTTTAAAGGAAAATCCGGTGGAAGATGAAAGTGAGGTAGATAAAGAGAGGAGACTGAAGGGAATATCCGAGAGAGTTATTCAGCAGCAGGGTGAACATGACTGGAATGCTGGTGACGTGCTGGAGGTTATGAAAAAGGTTGTCAATTCGCCCTTGTGGCGACGGGTAACTGCTTCACCGGAAAAATACGCAGAGGTTCCTTTTGGTTACTGGGAACAGGAAACATATATTAAGGGAACCGTAGACCTGGCTTTTCGCGAAAAGGAAGGCTGGGTGCTGGTGGACTACAAAACGGATATAGTGAAAGATGAAAACCATTTAAACCAACTTGCTGAATACTATGCCCCCCAGGTTGAAATATACCGGCGCAGTTGGGAACACATAACCGGTGAAAAAGTGAAAGAAGCCGGAATGTTTTTTACAGACCCAATGCGCTGCATTACCCTGTCTGAAACAAAACATTCATCCCATTTCTAACTCCAAAAAATATTTATTCAATTTTTTCTAATACCTTATCCAGATTGATTAACTTTATTAGCAGAAAAAAACCTGCTGCAGCCAATATAGGGATTGAAGTTAAGACTCCAGGATTTTCTAAAAAGGCATTAACTCCTGCACCAAACCCTGTGAACAGAACACACGGAACCAGCAGCCCAACCGCGGTAAAAGCAGTGAACCTGGTTAGAGAAATACTGCTCATTGCTGCCACAATATTTGGAATTGCTATGGGAATTGCGGGTATATTATGCATGATAACAATAAAACTGATGACAAATTTGTCACTTAATTCAGGTAGTCTCTGGTACCTGGTCATAATCTGATTTGAAAACTTGTCCAGCTTAAAGAACCGAAAAACACTAAATGCAATAATTGACCCTGTAACAACACTTCCCCATGCCAGCAGCATACCTTGATGAAAACTAAAGAGATAACCGCACAGGCCAGCAACTATGGCAAAAGGTATCATCGGTATATGACACTGCAAAACTATGGCTGCACAAATAATGAATACAGCTGCCTGTCCAAAGCTTCTGATATAATGACTATAATGAATGATCTGATCAAGTAGTTCCATTCACACTCTTTCCTTAAAGTTTTTATTCAATCCTGAACAAAAAAACATCTGCTGTAATTATAATTATAAAGCATTGATTAATATTTTTCATGAAATATTTATATCAAAAAAAAGACCCCCCGTCTACGATGGGAGGTCTTATATTAGTATCAATTATTTATATAGATTGTTAAGGAATAGTTCCTATTGGGCGCCTATCCTTTCCGCACACTCCACAGTGTTGTAAAGGAGCATGGTTACGGTCATGGGGCCAACTCCACCGGGAACGGGAGTGATGTAGGAAGCCTTCTCGGCAATGGGATCATATTCTACATCTCCTACAAGGCGGAAACCTTTCTTCTTGGATGCATCGTCAACCCTGTTAACTCCAACGTCAATAACTACAGCACCATCTTTAACCATATCTGCTTTAATAGCTTCCGGTACACCCATGGCGGCTACTAGAATATCAGCCTG
>SKNC01000016.1 GCA_007120745.1 Bacillota bacterium | reverse complement strand
TAAGCACCTTCTCTTCTGACAATAATCCCACATCCTTTCCATAAGAAACTATTTTTCGGGAAAAAAAGAAAAAAACCCACAAGTATTACATTCTATTTTATCCTTATTAGACCCTGTTAACAATGAATATTCTAACAAAAGTAGCAATTTTTGAATTTTTTGTGCAATTTTTATTATGAAGCAAAAAAGTTAATTCCGCTGTACAGGAAAAACAAAGCCATGCCAATCAGAAAAACTCCACAGGCGCCGGTAATTCCCTGGTACAGCCTGGGAGAAATTCTGCCGCTGCCCCGGACGACAACCCAGGAAACCATGGTGTACCAGATAAAATCCGCAGAGATGTGGCCCAAAAAAAAGGAAACGATACCGGCAAGACCGTACTGCAGGGATATTACCACATATCCAGCTCCCACGGTTCCCCACCATAAGGTAAAGTAAGGATTCATTAGGCTCACCAGCGCACCGGTCCCCACAGGGCCCAGCACGGACCCCTTTACCGCCCCTCCGACTTCCAACTGAAAGGTTTTCTGGCGGGCTTCCCGAACCATGCCATACCCCATCCAAACCAGCACCATCCCACCCAATATTCCAAAGGTCCCGCCTACCACGGGACTGGCTATAAGTACACTGAGGCCATAAACCAGGGCCAGGGTTACACCCAGCTCCAGGAGGGCATGCCCTGAAATAAGAAGAGGGCCTGCAGAGATCCCTCTTCTCAATGTTTCCCGAACCGTAACCGACAGCAGGGGGCCGGGGACCACAGCCCCGGAAAAGCCCAGGACCATAGCGGAAAAAAATATAAAAATTAACTCCATAAAAACAATCCTCCAGCCTCCAGTTTTTTTACAAGACTCTCTATCCCAGTTTGGCTGCCCGGCCCCGCACCAGGTTTCTGGTTTCTTTATGAACTTCAACAATTTCCTGAATTTCAGAAGCTTCTTTCCCCACCAGCCAGTGATAAAAGGGTTCTTTTCCGGAATCGTATCGAATTTTAACTTCCTGTCTGACTTTTTCTCGACCCCCCTGCACCCACAGGTCCAGCAAATAATGAAGTTTCTGCATATCCGTAGTGGCCAGGGAACAGGTTCCATATGAGAGAGCATAAGCATTTCAATTAAAAACTACGGCCAGGCCTCCCCCGGCTTCCACGGCTTTAAGCATTTGAAAATCTGTTATACTGTCTCCCACCACGGCGATATTCTCCAAAAAAGCCCTGTGCCTCTGCAGAATTATTTCCACAGCCCTTACCTTACGGCGGCCTCCCATCACTCGAATCCCGGTAAAAATATCCCCCAATCGGGTTCCCTTCAGCTGTTTCCAAAAAAAGTTATCCAGGTATGTTTTCATCTCCCGGTCTTTTTCTCCTGAATCCAGGTCTTCTATATAGAGGTTGTCCAAAATATGTTTTTCAACCCCCTCCATCAGGGAAAAATCCTCTTTTTTCAGGTGGGAATACTGCTCGTCCAGGGAAAGCTCCGTGCAGAAAACCACCTGTTCTCCATCCCGGGTAATAGGAACCCCTAGACGTTGGGCAATGCTGTGGGCATGCTGACGGTAGGAAGTGGAGATAATGTGCACGTGCCACCCTCTCCCTGCCAAATCCTCCATCATTTCCCTGGCTCCATTCACCAGGCCTGCCCGGGAAGAAACCTCCACCAGGTCCTTTTCCTTGATCCGGTGGCTGAGAAGAAACGGAATAATGAGGGATAGGGTATCCCCGGGTTCATATCCTTCCTTGCCCTCCAGAGCCAGCAGGTCATCATAACGGCTTAAAACAGAAAATATCTTGTCTCCATTCTCCACCAGGGCCATAGATTCAAAAGCATGGTCCATGGGAGACAGAGGTCCCTCCAGGTCAAAGGCAATTAATTTTTTCACTTGCATCCCCCTTTAAAGCTTTTTTATCTTCAACCTGCCGGCTGCTCTGACAGCTTTAAGATTCATCTACGCAGGTTTTTTTAATCAAGATGTATAGTTTGTTCCATTATTTCCGTCAGGTCATAACCTTCGGTAAGTTCTCTACCCCTGGAATCCAGAATTCTTTGGCCATCAATTCGCACTTTTCCTTCAGCAAACACCTTCACCGTAGCGCTGATTAAGGGAAACTCCCGGATCAGTCCCTTTTCCCGGATTTTATGAAACAGCGAAAGTTCTTGAGCCGCTTTTACTCCTCCATTTTTGAGAAAATCCGGCTGCTGCTGCTCTTTTTCTTCCAGCTCTTTCCATAGAGGTTCCATGGAAGGTTCATTAATGGAAAACAGACAGTAGGTCACCGGCGGACCTTCATCCAGCTCCGGAGTAACCAGGTGCATCATTACTCCCGTTTCCTCAGACCTGTTCATCATCAGTTCCCAGATAACCTCCTCCCAGGCCCCTTTGGGCCCGCCTGGCCCGGCCGGGTGCAGGTTAATCATGGGATATTCCTGACACATTTCTTCCCCTACCACCAGCATGTACCCCGCTAAAACCACCAGGTCAACAGAAAAATCTTTAATCCGTTCTTTCACTTCCCGGTCGTAATCACGGCGCCATTCTTCAATTGTCCTTGAATCTCCAAGCTTTTCCAGTTCCAGACCTCTTTTTCTCTGCTCCGGCTTAAATTTTTGGGAAGAATACCAAACCAGGGGAATGTTTTTTCCCCGAACCTGTTTAATAAAATTGTCACTTTCCTGGTCTTCTCCCTCTTCCCGGCTGCAGAAAACGTAGGAAACCTCACACCGGGGAATTACACCCCGTTGGATGTCCCGTAAAACCACATCCAGGAGATCTCTGGCAGCATGGTCTCTCCCGGTGGAAAACCAGCCTAATTTAAATTTTTCCACTTGTTTAAACACCTCTGTAGTTATGTTATATTTTAGGCGTTCATCTCTCATCATCTTAAAAGAAAATCTAAGAGAATCCCACCAATCCTTCTCTCTTTTTACTGCTTTGTTATCCTTTTAACTGCAAGCTATGTTTTAAACAAATAATATGAAATCAGCATTTCAGTGATATGAACCTGATTAAGCAGCTCAAAATAAATGTATTTTGCTTAAATAATTATATCATTACTCATCCCCAGGGGAAGGGTATTTATCTCTCCCCATACCGGTAACGCTGCGGGAGGCCCAGAAAATTCCGCTCTTTACGCTGTCCTCCAGGCTGCAACCTTTAAGACGGGCGGCAATGAAACCGGCTGCAAATACGTCCCCGGCTCCGGTGGTATCTACTACGGAAACTTTCGGTGCGGGTATGATAAATTCTCCTGAAGCATGGAGGCAGAAAACACCCTCCTCCCCCAGTGTACAAAGTACTGCTTCAGGCCCCATCTCCAAAAGCTTCCGGCAGCCCTCCCGCCAGGAAAGACCGGTTAACAGCTCCACTTCATTTTCTTCCGGAAAAACATAACTTGCCCGATGAAGCAGGGGCTTCAGTGAATCCAATCCCCTTCTGGCATAAAATATACCGGGGTCCAGGCTGGTTTTAACCCGGGGAGGGAGCTGTTCTATCAGCCGGCACTGGGCTTCAAAAGGCTTATCTCCGTGAAAAGAGGTAAAATGAACCCACCTGGCTTCTTCTTTAATCTTCTGTATGGGAAGGTCTTTATATTCCATTTCATCATTGGTATTGGGACAGATTATCAGGGAGCGGTCTCTGCTGTCCCCCAGCAGAAGGGTAATGCAAAGACCACTTTTTCCGCATTTTATGATATCCCCTTTGTCCACCTTTTCCAGGGTTTCCAGCAAAAAGTCTCCCTCTGCATCTTCCCCGACCCTTCCTAGAAAAACACAGGGAAATCCCAGGCGGGACAGAGCAACCACAACATTGGCCGCCGATCCTCCTCCATGTCTTGCCCTGAGAATTCCCTGCTCTTTTATTACGTCCAGCAGTTCTGCAGCTTTGAAGGGATCCTTCACATATTCACAGCCCGGCCTGTATGGCAAATCTTTTGCCGTATCCCCGGGTACTTGAAAGATTAAATCCACGTTCAATGCTCCAAACCCGTATATTAAACCAGGCAAATATAATCTCCCCTTCTCAGGCCTTAATTATGACTCCTTCCGAAGGCCATATTGCTTTATATTATAATCAGCATAACCCTGTATCTTTTTTATATGCTCCAAAGCTTCCGGAGAATCGTCAAAGAGGTGGGAAAACCTGCCCTGGGGCTTTAAGTATTCCTCAACTTGTAAAACCTCCTTCAGTTTGTAAACAGAGGTCAACTCTCCATATTCATATTCCACCATGGGAAATACCCCGGTTTTTACGGCCAACTGCCCTATTTTCACAGAGAGCCTGGGTTCATGGCGCCAGCCCAGAGGGCAGGGAACAAAAATGTGCAGGTATTTGGGGCCCCTGATGCTCAATGCTTTTTTAACCTTCCGGCGCAGGTCTCTGGGATACCCTATGGAGGCAGAGGCAGCATAGGGAATATAGTGGGCTGCGGCAATTTTTATCATATTCTTTTCCCGCAGAGGGTTCCCCACGGAATGGGAACCTGCCGGGCTGGTAGTGGTGGATGCTCCATAGGGGGTCAGGCTGCTTCTCTGTACCCCGGTATTCATGTAGGCGGAATTGTCATAGCACACGTAAAGCACATCGTGTCCCCTCTCCCACATCCCGGAAAGTGCCTGAAGACCAATATCAGCCGTTCCCCCATCACCTGCCTGGGCAATCACCTTTACATCATCTAACATACCTTTATATTTCAAGGCAGCCTCAATCCCGGCCGCTACCGCGGCAGTATTTTCAAAAAGTGAATGAATCCAGGGTACCTCCCAGGAGGAAGTCGGAAACAATGATGTGGAAACCTCCAGGCAGCCTGTGGCATTGGCTATGATTGTATCAGGGCCCGATGTATCAATTAATATCCTGGCGGCTATAGACTGGCCGCATCCGGCACATAAAGCATGGCCAGGAGAAAACAAACTGTCCTTCATTTATCTCACCCTCTCCAAAAAAGAGTTGTTATATAAATTGTTCATCATCATCAAAGCCAGGATCTCCGACAAGACAAGGGGACGGTTCTCTGTCTTATTTTCTTTTTTAAATTAAAACAATGAATATATTATATCTGAAATAAACTATATTTTTATATTATAAGACAAGAGAACCGTCCCTGTGTCTTCTCTGTTTCTTCTGAATAAGACAAGAGAACCGTCCCCTTGTCTTGTTGTCTTGTTAGAGCCCTTAGGTGTACCTTCTGGCCTGCATGAGATATTCCTGGTTCAGGTTTAAGAAATGGCAGGAGACTTCTTCCTCTTCCAGCTTCTTATAGATTTCCCGAATATTTTCTTTGGTAATATCCCTCTGCCCCAGGCCTCCAATAAAACCGCTGATTTTTGGGCTATTTTGCCTGCCCTGAAAAAGCGCTTTGAACTCGGTATACATTGTTCCAAAGCCCCCCAGGGAGATGGCCCGGTCTAAAACCGCCACCTGGGGAATTCCCTTTAATGCTTCGTACAGTTTTTCTGCGGGAAAAGGCCGGTAGGATATTACTTTAAGGGCGCCTACTTTTTGCCCTTCCTCTCGCATTTCATCCACAACATCTTTTACGGTACCGGCTACAGAACCCCTGGATACAATTACTTTTTCGGCATCTTCCAGGCAGTACGGCTCAAAGAATACATGAATTTCCCGGTCAAACGTCTTTTCAAACTGGTCTTTAATTTCTTTCATAATAATCTGCGCTTCTTTCATGGTTTCCTGTATTGCATAACGGGTTTCCATGTAGAAACGGGCATCGGCCACAATTCCCATACTGATAGGGTCTTTGGTGTCCAGTTTCTCCTGAAGGGAATACTCTGGTAAAAATAAATCTACTTTCTCCTGTTCCGGAACGTCCACCGCTTCGTAGGCATGAGTTAAAATAAAACCATCCATACAGACCATGACCGGCAGCAAAACCCTGGGGTCTTCTGCCAGGCGAAATGCATAAAGATGATAATCCATAACCTCCTGGATATTTTCCACATACAGCTGTACCATGCCTGCATCTCTTAAAGCCTCTGAATCCTGCTGATCATTCCAGATACTCAAGGGAGCCGAAACCGCACGGTTAGCACAGGTCACTACCAGGGGAAGCCGGAGTCCGGCAATATTATATAAAACCTCCGACATCAAGAGAAGCCCCTGGGAACTGCTGGCGGTATAAGACCTGGCCCCGGCAGCCAGGGAACCCAGCACCACCGATGCCGCAGAATGCTCGCTCTCCACATTAACAAATTCACAATGCAGTTGACCGTTTGCTACAAAATCCGCCAGCTTCTCAACAATATGGGTCTGGGGGGTGATGGGATAGGCAGAAATAACTCCTGGCCTGCAGAGTCTTACAGCTTCGGCCAC
>SKNC01000067.1 GCA_007120745.1 Bacillota bacterium | reverse complement strand
TGGCTACCGCCATGGCCAACGACATGGGCGTGGACGTACCCCGGATTCCTTATGTAGCCAGTGCACCGGAAGCCATGAGTGAGAAAGCGGTTTCCATCGGGTCCTGGGCAGTGACCTTAGGTCTGCCGGTACACGTTGGAGTATGGCCTCCCATTCAAGGAAGTCCGTTAGTAAACGATGTAGCCCAGCTGATCGCCCATGACGTATACGGTGGATTCTTCTACTTTGAAACGGATCCCGATGTAGCTGCAGAAAAGCTGCTTTATCACCTGGACTACCGTTCCTGGAAGCTGAAGATACAAAAAGAGACTGCCGAGAAAGTCGGTACCGACCTGATCCATCTCTGGTAGTCTGTTTCATACAGTGATGTATGCTTAATTATGTAAATAAAAGGAGGAATGAAAGTGTCTGAAGAGCTTAATTTTGAACAGATTTATAACGATGCAGAAGAGGCGATAAAGGACAACCCACCAACAACCCTGTTCCAGCGGGCTATCAATGGGGGAATTATTGCCTGTAGCTATGCTGAAATTCTGCTGAGCAAAGCCCTGGCTGAGTTTGGCCCCGAGGCTAAAGTGGGTTATCCCGACACTGCTTACTATCTGCCGGTAATACGGTCCCTCAGTGGTGAGGAAATCACCGAATTGGGACAGCTGGTTCCCATCCTGAACCGGATGCGTGCGCAGATTAATGAAAATGATGTAAGCTTCAACATGGCCCGGCTGGCCGGTGAGTCCACCGCCTATGCCGCGGAAATTATTGAAACCGTTAACTACCTGAGATATGGTCATCAGCACGTTGATCCATATACAGGTTTCATTGAAGACCCCATCATGAGGAAATACGGAATTTTGATGGTGGACTGGACAATCCCCGGTGAAGCTGTTCTCGTGGGTAAGGCCAGGTCCTCCGAGGATGCCGGCAATATTGTTAGAGAACTGATGGGTAAAGGTATGATGTGCTTCTTCTGCAACGAAGTATGTGAGCAGGTCTTTGAAGCCAAAGTTAAAGTGGGTAAAGACTTCTTCCAGTTCCCGCTGGGGAACTTCACCCAGGTTATCCACGTGGTTAACTACGCTCTCCGCGCTGGTATTGCCTTTGCGGGCATTGAGCCGGGCTTACGGGATCACCACAGGGATTACCAGCGCCGCCGCATCATGGCATTTGTACTGCACCTGGGAGAAATTGATGATGTTCAGGTAGCCGCACACTTTGCCGCTATCTTCCTGGGCTTCCCGGTTATCTGTGACACCGAGCTGCCCGAAGACCATCAGGTTCCCGGCTGGTATGAGTCCCATACCGATTACGAAACCCTGGTTTCCTACGCCATGGAGCTTCGGGGCATTAAGATTAAGATTCTTGATATCCCCGTTCCCATCGCCATCGGCCCCTCCTTCGAGGGTGAGACCATCAAGAGAGCCGATATGCACGCGGAATTGGGTGGACCCAAGATCGCCGGCTTTGAGATTGTCCGCTCCGTAGAAGCCGATGACATTGAAGATGGAAAGATTACTGTGGAAGGCCCTGACCTGGATGAGATGGAAGAGGGCGGAATGCTGCCCATCGGAATCTGGGTTAAGGTATACGGTAAGAAAATGCAGGATGACTTTGAAGGAGTTCTGGAGCGCCGTATCCATGACTTCATCAACTTTGGTGAAGGTCTGTTCCACATGGGGCAGAGGGACATCAACTGGATCCGGGTAAGTAAAGAAGCCTTTGAGAAGGGCTTCCGCATGCAGCACTTCGGTGAAATCATCCTGGCCAAAATGAAGAATGAATTCCCCGCCATTGTGGACCGGGTAGAAGTTGGCCTCTATACCGACGCTGCTAAAGTGGATGAACTCATGGTCCAGGCCAAGGAAGTTTATGCAACCAGGGATCAGCGGTTGGCTGAACTTAGCGATGAATCTGTGGATACCTTCTATTCCTGTATCCTCTGCCAGTCCTTTGCACCGGCTCAGGTCTGCGTAGTAACTCCTGACCGGACCGGTCTCTGTGGTGCAGTAAGCTGGCTGGATGGACGGGCAGCCTACGAGATTGACCCCAACGGCCCCTGCCGTCCCATCGATGTCAGTGAGGATCCCGTTGATGCTGATAAGGGTCAGTGGGCATCTGTAAACGAATATGTATATGAGAACTCTCAGCGTAAGACTGAAGTTCTGAACCTCTACTCCATAATGGAGTATCCCATGACCTCCTGCGGCTGCTTCGAAGCTATTTCTGCTATCGTTCCCGAAGCCAACGGAGTTATGGTTACTACCCGGGAGCACGGTGGAGACACTCCCTGTGGTATGAACTTCTCTACCCTGGCCGGTTCTGTGGGCGGCGGTATGCAGACCCCCGGATTCATGGGCCATTCCAAGCAGTATATCCTCAGCGATAAATTCCTCAAAGCAGAAGGCGGACTGGCCAGACTGGTCTGGATGCCCAAGTCTGTGAAGGAACAGCTGGGTGATGACCTGGTAAAAGCCGCTGAGAAAGCCGGTTTGGGAGCAGACTTTGTGGATAAGATTGCTGACGAGACCGTGGGTACCAGTGCAGAGGAAATCCTTTCCTTCTTAGAGGAAAAAGGACATCCTGCTTTAACCATGGAATTCATGATGTAAGAAAGCTAAATAAAAATTGATACCTGTCCCCTGTACAGGGGACAGGTATCCAATCATAAAGGGGGCGGTTCTTTCTCCTGAAAAAAATTTTGCTTGTTTTTCGGGTGTTTACCCGTTGGGAGAACGGCTGGTTCCCTCAGCCGGTTCGGTTCGAAACGACCGATGGCATAATTACCGCAGCAATTAAACCGGCTGACGTAAGTTTTTTGCGGTTGTCAAAAGCCTCCCGTAAAGGAGGCAGTTTCAATACTGTAACGAAGATGGTAATAGTATAAAAATACTAACTAACTACCATAAGAAAGGAGTCTGAATTATGGGTTTAACAGGTCTACAAATTTTTAAACTTCTGCCAAAGACCAACTGCGGAGAATGTGGTGTTCCTACCTGCATGGCTTTCGCGATGGCTCTGGCTAACGCAAAGGCTTCCTTAGATCAATGTCCTTATGTTTCTGATGAAGCCAAAGAGCAGCTGGATGCTGCTGCTGCACCTCCCATCAGAAAAGTTACTC
The DNA here is from genome assembly GCA_007120745.1 of Bacillota bacterium. Classification (GTDB taxonomy): domain Bacteria; phylum Bacillota; class Dethiobacteria; order SKNC01; family SKNC01; genus Contubernalis. The sequence goes on along the minus strand of SKNC01000067.1, from coordinate 3,214 downwards.
TGGGTGCCGGTGAATTCACACGGGCCATGGGAGACGAGACTGAACTCTTCCGTCATGACAAGAGATTCTTTAATGAGACTGTGGTTGCAGTTATGGTGGATGATACTGAAGATGTCGCCGCCAAGGCGGAGGCCTTCGACAAAAAGGTATATGAAAGGGTAGGATTAACTTTCTATACCGACGCACTGGCAATTGTTAATGCTTCCGGGGATGCCGGCAAATTTAAGGCTGCCGTAGAGGCTGCCATGGGCAAGACAGACCGTATCCTGGTACTGTGCTCTGAGGATGCCGACGCCATGGCTGCTGCGCTAGATGCCGCTGCAGACCGCAAGCCTCTGATTTGCTCTGCTACCGCTGCCAATTTTGATAAAATGGTCGAGCTGGCCACCTCCAAAGGCTGCCCCCTGGCAGTTAAAGGAGCCGACATAGCGGAAACCGTTGAACTGGCACAAAAGGCTGCTGCTGCCGGTGCTAAAGATTTAGTGCTGGACAGTGGTTCCCGCCAGCCTTCACAAACCGTTGCCGACTTGACACAGATTCGCCGCAACGCGCTGAAGAGGACAAAAGGATTTGGATTCCCCGCCATGGCTGTAGTCACTTCTGAAGGTGACATGGACCAGGTCGTAGAGGCCGTATCCTACATGTCCAACTACGCCGCTTTGATTGCACTGAGAGCCGACGACGATGCTCTTCTGCTGCCCCTGCTATCCTGGAGGCAGAACCTGTACACCGATCCTCAGAAGCCCATCGCTGTTGAGCCTGGACTGAAAGAAGTGGGCGATGTAACTCCGGATTCCCCGGTTTACACAACCACAAACTTCTCACTGACTTACTACATTGTTGAGGGTGAAGTGGAAGCCAGCAAAAAGCCTTCTTACATTCTTGCCGTAGATACCGATGGTATCTCTGTTCTCACCGGATTTGCCGCGGGCAAATTTACTGGTGAAACCATTGCTGCGGCCATTAAGGAAACAGGCTTAGAGGATAAAGTAAATCATAGAAACATTGTAATTCCCGGTGGAGTAGCAGTAATCAGTGGTAAACTGGAAGATGCTTCCGGATGGAAGGCTCTGGTAGGTCCCAGGGAAGCCTCCGGCATACCCAAGTTTGTCCGGGAGAATTTCTAAAGAACAAAAACTGTAACCATAACGCCTGAGAAGGCTTTATATTAAGATTTCAGAAAGGAGAGTTATAATGGCTTTTACACCGTTAAAGGAGAAATACAGAAATAAAATCGCAGAAGTTACTCTGGGAGCCACCGCTGACCAGGGCGGTACCAGGACTTCTACCGTAACCATCGGTGGGGAACAGGCGCTTCCCTTCCTGCACTTTGAAGGAGAACTTCCCAACAAGCCGGTAGTTGCTCTGGAAGTATGGGATATTGCTCCCCCGGAGTGGAATAAATGTTTTGACCAGTACTATGGAGATGTTTACAATGATCCTGCTGCCTGGGCCAAGAAATGCGTGGAGGAGTACGGCGCAGAAGTGATCTGCCTGAGGTTAAAGGGTGCAGACCCCGACTTTGGTGACAAGTCTCCTGAGGACTGTGTTGCTGCATTAAAGGCAGTTCTGGGTGCCGTTGGAGTCCCCCTGATTGTTCTGGGCTGCGGCAAGTTTGAGAAAGACAATGCCATTTTCCCCGCCATTGCCGAAGCCGGTGAAGGCGAAAACCTGCTTTTAGGTGTTGCCGAGCAGGAGAATTATAAGACTCTGACCGCTGCGGCTCTGGGTTATAAGCATGCCATCATTGCCCAGTCTCCCATTGACATCAATATCGCCAAGCAGCTGAACATTCTGATTGGAGAAATGAACTTCGATACCTCCAGAATCGTGATGGATCCGACCATCGCTGCACTGGGTTACGGAATTGAATATGGATATTCCATCATGCAGCGGGCCCGTTTCGGCGCGCTGACCGGGGACAAGGCTATGGCCAACCCCATGATTGGAAACGTAGGTTTTGAAGCATGGAGAGCCAAGGAAGCCAATGCTTCTCAAGATGACTTCCCCAACTGGGGTGAGCAGGAAGCCAGAGGGATCATGTGGGAAGCAACTACTGCTGCCTCTCTGATTTCTGCAGGATTGGCCATCGCTGTACTGCGTCATCCCAAGACTGTGGAACTGATCAAGAAGAACATTGCTGATTTAATGGTTCCCTCTTCCTATTAAATTATAGGAATAAGCATCTTAAATAAGGAGGTATGTGAATGTTAATTATTGGCGAGCGTATTAATGGTATGTTTCGGGATATAGCCAATGCAATTAATACTGGGGACCCCACTGCGGTGCAGGAGTGGGCCAAGAAACAGGAAAAGAATGGTGCCGGTTGGTTGGACATTAACACCGGACCCGCTTCTGACGACCCGGTAAAGCACATGAAATGGCTGGTGGAAGTGACCCAGGAAGTTAGTGACGTTCCCCTGGCTCTGGACTCTACCAACTATGATGCCATCGAAGCCGGCCTGGAAATTTGCAAGCAGCCTGCTCTGATTAACTCAGTGCCTGCAGAGTGGCCCAAGATGGAAAGAGTATTTGAAATGGCTCAGAAATACAATGCCGGTGTTATCGGACTGGCCATGAATGAAAAGGGGATCCCCAAGGATGCTGAAAGCCGGGTAGCCCTGGCCATGGAACTGTGTGCCTGTGCCGACGGGTACGGGATTTCCATGGAAGACCTCTACATTGACCCTCTGCTGCTGCCTGTAAACGTAGGGCAGGACCATGGTCCTGAGGTTTTAGAAACTCTCCGCCAGATAAAAACTCTGTCGGACCCTGCTCCCAAGACCACCATTGGACTGAGCAATATTTCTCAGGGAACCAAGAAGCGGGAGCTTATCAACAGGATCTGTGCTGTGATGCTTATTGCAGCCGGCCTGGACACTGCTGTGGGCGATGCCTGTGACGATGAGCTGATGGAAGCCATCGCCTGTGCCCGTCTGATTATGAACCTGGACATCTACTGCGATTCCTTCGTAGAAGTGTATAAGAACAGGTGGTAAAAACTAAAAATCTATAAAATATACTCTGCAGGGCGCAAGCGCCCTGCAGAGCTATAAATAGGACTCTTGTTTAATATGGTTTACCATACATAAATATCTTAAAAATTTTTAAAGAAAAAGCAGGATTCTAATATTTCATATCGAATTTAGTTACTGTCTTTAAAAATATATTATGATAAAAGTGAGAGTATCTGTTTCAGATACTCTCCCCTTTC
>SKNC01000111.1 GCA_007120745.1 Bacillota bacterium | reverse complement strand
TGATAAAACGTTAAAAAGTGTGGTGAAAAAACTGGCCAGGCAGTATTCTGTTGACCTGGATTCTGTTGTCAAGGAGTATGGGGCTCTTCTGGGGAAAAGAAATCTGGTTCCCATCCCCTTGACTCAGCATATTATCCTGGTACCGTTGAAAACCATCACACCTCTTCTTCCCGGTGATTCTGCTTACGGGTACTTCAACCTGTCTGCCATTAAGGAAATAAATAAGACCGGAGACTCAGAATATAAAACCGCCGTCATCCTTCATAACGGAATAGAGGTAGGGGTTTTTCTCAATTATGAAACCGTTATGAAACAGGTCAAAAATGCGGAACTGGTGGATAAGCACTACCGTATCAAACATCTCTGCTGGTTAAGCGATAAGACCACCTCCGTGGATCCCGAAAGGGGCCTGTCCCAGGAAGTAACTCGAAGGGATTTAATTTCCATCCACCTGAAATTGGACCAGATTCTTACCTTTTTATTCCAAAAAAAACATTTTTAATAACGCCGCAGTATTTTTTTGCAGGCATGGGGGTAGTTTTTCAAAAGCTTGTTTGGTAGAACGATTTGATTTTTTGGGTCTGGACAGGCGTAACAGGCTGTTAATATTGTTATGTAAATTTCACACTCTTTTAAAGAAGGGATTCATCAACATAATATAGAATTAAAATCAGGGGAAATGATGCTTCAGGCCGATTGACACGTATTAAAGGATAAAATATAATTTAAAATGTTATGTTATAATTATATTGAGAGGGTGCTTTGGAGTGGAGAAGAAAGAAGGGGTCATGGCCCTGACAGAACATCTGGATGAACTCAGAAAGAGAATCATCATTTCCGTTATTGCAGTGGTTATAGCTTCCATAGTAACTTTCATGTATGTGGACGTAATCAGGGATACCATTACCCGCCCTGCAGAAGGAAACCTGGTATTTATTGGTGTGGCAGAAGCATTTATGACCAATATTAAGATTGCACTGCTCTCCGGGGTACTTTTGGCTTTTCCCGTAATTATACTTCAGGTCTGGAGTTTTGTTCTCCCGGGCCTGGATCCCAGGGAGAAGAAGTTTGTATTTGTTTTCGTGGCCTGCTCGCTGCTTCTTTTTACAACAGGAGTTGTCTTTGCCTTCTTTATTATTATCCCTATTAGTATTACGTTTTTCCTGGGATTTGAAAGCGAAGCTATCTCGGCCATGATTTCTTTCGGCAATTATATTTCTTATGTTTCCGGAGTTATTTTTGCCTTTGGCCTTGTATTTCAGATGCCCATTGCCGTGTTTATACTTTCAAAACTGGGCCTGATTTCTTCCGCTTTATTGAAAAAATACAGGGCCTATGCAGTAGTATTGATGGTTATACTGTCTGCGATAATAACACCTCCGGATGTTTTTTCACAGATTCTTATGGTTATTCCCATGGTTATTCTTTATGAGATAAGTATCCTGGTTGCCAGATTGGCCAGGAAGTAGTTTCAGATTTTATTCTTACACTAGAGGAGGAGGTGATACTGTGATAGGAAGATTAGGCACAACGGAGCTTTTAATCATACTGGGGGTTGTTCTGGTGATTTTTGGGCCCAGCAAGCTGCCGGAATTAGGGAAGTCCCTGGGGAGAGGAATCCGGGAGTTCAGGGGGGCTGCCAAAGACATCAAGGACAGCATTAACATTGAGGAGGATGAGGAGAAGCCAAAAGTACAGGCTAAGCCCCAACCGGTAGAGGAAAAGACAGAGGAAAAGACAGAGGAAAAGACAGAAGAATCCACTTCCAATGATGAAGCGGACTCCAAATCCTAAGATACGATTAAAATAAAGAGGGGTCACAACATTTTTGTCTATCTTTTCAAATGCAGTAAATTGTAATGGCTTAAAGTTTATGAAGGATGGTAGCCGATGTGAAAACAGCCAAGACGGCAGTTATTCTGGCAGGGGGAAGCAGCAAGAGGATGGGGCAAGATAAGTCCCAGCTGAAACTGGCCGGAATGACCATGGTGGAAATCATTGTACAAAAGCTGAAAAAAATATTTGAGGAAATTATTGTAGTGGGGGAAAGGGAGGAGCAGATCAGCAGCCTGCCTGTGACATTTACCAGGGACATTATTGTTAAGCCTGTAAAAAACTCTTTGACCGGGGTACATGCCGGCTTATCCAAATCCTCCAGTGACTACAGCTTTGTGGTTGCCTGTGACATGCCCTTTCTTAACCTGAATTTAGTAAAATACCTGTCGGAATATCCGGCACAAGGCTATGACCTGGTTGTCCCCCTGGTAAAGGACTGCCACCAGTCGCTTCATGCGGTTTACAGCAAAAGATGTGTGGATTATATTGCCGAGCATTTGAACCAGGATTATTATCGTATAGGCTACTTTATCACCCGGATCAATACAAAATATATACCACAAAAGGAAATAGAGAAATATGACCCGGAATTACTTTCTTTCTTAAATATCAATACCAGGGAACAATATGAAAAAGCGTTGGAACTGGTGAGGGAAAGACCGGAACTGGTTCAAGTGTAATTAAATTATATGATATTCTCCGAGCCGTTATACCTAAAGGAATTTTCCCATGGTTTGCGGCCGATAGGGTAAAAAGGGAAACTTTTTTGCCTCTCGCTGACTGGAAAGGAGAATTGGTTTAAAGTCAACCTGCCTTTTTAGCGGCCGGTTGACTTTTTTATTTGGGAGGGGGAGGTAATATGGAAAAACTGGTAGATCCATTTGGAAGAGAAATTGATTATCTCAGGGTTTCAGTGATTGACAGCTGTAACCTGAAGTGTTTTTATTGTGTTCCAGATTCCGGTTCCTGTTCTCCTAACCTTTCTGAAGTGATGTCCCTGGAGGAAATTCTAAAAATCATTAAAGCCGTGGCTGCATTAGGCATTAAAAAAGTCAGGCTTACCGGAGGGGAACCACTGGTCAGGAAGGATATCGTGGAAATGGTTTCTAAAATTTCGGATATCCAAGGGATTACGGACATATCTTTGACCACTAACGGAATATTACTTAGGAAACTGGCACCGGTCTTGAAAAAAGCCGGGCTCAACCGGGTAAATATCAGCCTGGATTCGTTAAATCCGGAGAACTTTAAAAAAATTACCCGGGGAGGAGCTCTTAAAAAAACGCAGCAAGGAATCCAGGCTGCCCTGAAAGCCGGTCTAACTCCGGTAAAAATTAACGTGGTCGCCATGAAAGGAATTAATGACGGGGAAATTGAAGAATTTGTGAAGTTAACCCTGGAACATGACCTGCACGTCAGGTTCATAGAATATATGCCCATCAGCAGAAGTCATGATAAGCAGTGGGGAGAATACTTTATGCCCCTGTCGGAAATACAGGAAATTTGTGAGAGGATTGGGCCCCTGGTGGAGGATGAGTCCTATCAGGGCAACGGGCCCGCGGCATACTACAGGATTCTTGGGGCAAAGGGGCTTTTGGGGTTCATTTCTCCGGTAAGCAGGCATTTCTGCGGCCGGTGCAACCGGCTCAGGGTTACTTCTGATGGTAAAATTAAACCCTGCCTTTTCTCCATGGATGAAGTGGGCCTGCTGGAGGCCCGGGGGGACGAAGAAAAGCTGAAGGAGCTGTTTATTCGCTCTCTGGAGCTGCGGCCGGATCCTTACAAGGTGGATAAAAATCCCGACAGCCGGTTTAACTGCAGCAGAAGAGAAATGCAGCAGATTGGCGGTTAATCACTGTATTTCTTTGTCAGGAACCGGAGCAAACCGGGTAGGATTTCTGTCCCGAAATGAAAAATACTTTACCAGAAGAAACAACTTCCCAAGAAATAACAGGGGGAAAACATGTAAACATAAGTTAATTTTGCAGGGGGAATGCTTTATGGAAGGAAAGGTAGCGGCAGTCTGTACCAGCGAAACCAAGGGAGTTAGAAAAAGTAATGTAGGGGAGGCTGTGCTGCAGGAGGAACATGGGTTGGTGGAGGATGCCCATGCCGGAGACTGGCACCGGCAGATAAGTCTTTTGGCCGTGGAAAGTATTCAAAAGATAAGGGACCTGGGAATGGATGTGAATCCGGGGGATTTTGCTGAGAATATTACCACAGAAAACCTGGACCTGGTGTCCCTGCCTGTGGGCACAAAATTAACTTTGGGTAAACAGGTGCTCCTGGAAGTGACTCAGATTGGTAAAGAATGCCATACACGGTGTGCCATTTATTACCAGGCAGGTGATTGCGTGATGCCCAAAGAGGGGATTTTTGCCCGGGTGCTTCAGGGAGGTAAAGTTTCTGTAGGAGATAAAATTCAAGTTTTGGATTAGGAGGACAGGTTGTGGTTTCTATTCATGAAGGTTTGGAGAGGATTCTAAAGGACATGCCCGCCCCCCGGGTGACAGGCCGTAGATTGTTTAACAGCCTGGGATATGTTTTGGCGGAAAATATTCGGGCTCCTATTCATTATCCACCCTTTACCCGTTCTAGATTGGATGGGTATGCGGTGTTATCTGAAGATTTTTCAAATCTGCTTCCCGGGGGCGAACTTTCTTTAAAAGTGATAGAAGTCCTGGGAGCCGGCAGCTGGTCCAGGGGGACCCTCAATCCCGGGGAAACGGTTCAAATTATGACTGGTGCGGCTCTCCCCGCAGGGGCAGATGCCGTTATTCCTTTCGAAGAAGTAGAGCGGAGGGGCAGTCATGCGGTATTTGCCCGGGGAGCAGCGCCGGGGGAGAATGTTTCCTCTATGGGAGAAGAGGTAAGGAGGGGACAAAAGCTTTTATCCCGGGGCAGCTTGATTGGGCCGGGGGATGCCGCCCTGCTGGCATCTATGGGAAAGGATACGCTGAAAGTATATTCCCGGCCCCGGGTAGGAATCCTGGCCACGGGCGAAGAGCTGGTTCCCCTGCACCGCAGGAGAGATTATGGCAAAATCTATAATTCCAACAGTTATATGACGGGAAGCCAGACTATATTAAGCCGGGGAACACCATTGTACTTAGGAACAGTGGGAGACCAAAAAAATAAGATATCCGGAATTATTAAAAGGCAGCTGCCCAGGCTGTCTGTTGTTATAACCACCGGCGGCGCGGCACGGGGTAAATATGACCTGGCGGAGGAAACCTTTTTATCTTTGGGAGCAGAGATTCTCTTTAACGGGGTTTCCATGAAGCCGGGAAATTATATGGTGGCTGCCCGTAAAGAGCACTGCTACTTATTTGGGTTATCCGGCAGCCCTTCCGCTGCGTTTGTGTCTTTTCAACAATTTGTCAGGCCTCTACTCTGGAGGCTTCAGGGGTATAAGGAAACCGTGGGGGCTGAGTTCAATGCCCACCTGGTGGGAACAATAAAGGGAGTTTTTAAAGAAGACAGGTTTTACAGGGCTCATACCCGGGTGCAGCAGGGAGGTTTTTCTGTGGAACCCAAGGGACGTGGACTTACGGCTTTTGCAGAGGTTAATTCCTTGATTCACATTCCTTCAGGAAGCGGGCCTTTTCAAGAGGGGGATGAAGTACCCGTACAGCTGTTAAACTTTTTCCCTTTTTAATTCCCTGAGTAAATGTTCTCTCCGGGAACATCCAAGGGGGGCATTAGCTCCCGAGGATTCCCACCGGCATCCCTAAAGTATGATAACAATGTGCCGTATTATATTTTATGCAGGTATTTGTTTTATCGCATGCCTATCGGTTCTAGATTATAACTCAGTAAGGGGAGAGATTCCATGATTCCAGTAATTTCTGTTGTCGGGTGGTCAAATACCGGTAAGACTACACTCATTTGCAAATTAATCCCGGAGCTTAAAAAGAGAGGTTACCGGGCTGCTACGATAAAGCATCATGGGAAGTCTTTTGATATTGATCAACCGGGGAAAGACACCTGGCTGCACCGCAGGGCAGGGGCTGTAGTATCGGCTATATCCTCTCCCCAGAGATTTGCCCTGGTAAGGGAGCTGGAGAAGGAACTATCCCTGGAGGAGATTATAGAAGAGATTCAAGGGGTAGACCTGATTATTACTGAGGGATATAAATTTGGGGATAAGCCGAAACTGGAGGTTTTTCGAAAGGAAGCTGCCAGGGAGATGGAATTAATTTCCTCCCCACCGGAGCTTTTTGCGGTAGCGTCGGACCATACCTTTGACCTTCCAGAATTACCTCACTTTGATTTGGATGATGCGGTTGGGATGGTTAATTTAATAGAACAAAAGTTTTTAAAGAAATAATTTTATAGGAAAGATTATATATGGAAGTTCTTTAAGGGGGTAATTGCCGGGAACTAATAGAATTTAATGAAACAGGGATGAAATATTTCAGCAGGTTAAAGAGTAAAAAAGGGCATGAAAGGCAGGCTGTATTCCTAAGATGCAGGAGGTATCATGATGAAGTTAAAAAATTTAATGGAAGATATTGTTCTCAGATCTA